>NZ_CBIFYV010000072.1:0-50344 GCF_966187215.1 Thermophilibacter sp. | reverse complement strand
GAAGGGTTTGCTTGGGGTCGCGATGTTGCCCACTGAGGCAGCGCCCCGGGCTCCCGCGCGGTCATCTTGGCCCGCTTCGAGCGGACTGATGAGCCGGGCGGCCTACGCCGCGTCTATCGCCACGGTGCCGTTGTCGCGCACGTGGACGCGGCCGGCGGCGAGAAGCCCCACGACCTCGGGATAGAGCTCGTGCTCGATCTCGTGGATGCGCGCCTCGAGCTCGTCGAGCGTCCAGGCCTCCTCGATGGGCAGCGCGCGCTGCGCGATGATGGGGCCCGCGTCGTAGTCCGCGTTGGCGAAGTGGACCGTCACGCCCGTGACCTTGACGCCGCGCGCGTAGGCGTCGGCGATGGCGTGCGCGCCCGGGAAGCTCGGGAGCAGCGCCGGGTGCAGGTTCACCACGCGGTTGGGGAACGCGGCGAGGATCGGGTCGTGCACCTTGCGCATGTAGCCCGCCATGATGACGTAGTCCACGTCGCGGGCGCGCAGCTCGGCGGCGATGATCTCGTCCGCCTGCTCGGGGTCGGCGTAGATCTCCTTGGAGAGCGTGAGCGTCTGGAGGCCGGCGGCCTCGGCGCGCTTGAGGCCGTAGGCGCTCGGGCGCGAGCTCACCACCAGCTCGATCGTGGCGCTCAGCGAGCCGTCGGCGATGCGGTCGATGATGGCCTGCAGGTTGGTGCCGCTGCCCGAAATCAGCACGCCCAGGCGCAGAGGGGTGCGCGCGCTATCGCTCATCGTCGTACACCACCTTGCCGGTGCCGGGCACGACCTCGCCCACGGTGAACGGCGAGAAGCCCTGCTCCTCGAGGGCGGCGCGGACCGCGGCCTCGTCGGCGGGGGCGCAGACGACGGCCATGCCGACACCCATGTTGAACGTGCGGTACGCCTCGTCGAGCGTGAGGCCCGCGGCCTCGGAGACGTAGGTGATGACGGGCGGGACGTCCCACGCCGGGCCCTTCTCGCCGCCGCGATGGACGAGCGCGTCCAGGTTGTCCGGCATGGCGCGGTCGAGGTTCTCGGTGATGCCGCCGCCGGTGATGTGGGCCATCGCGTGAATGGGGGCGCCGGCGCGCAGCGCGGCCACGAGGCCGCCCGCGTAGATGGTGGTCGGGCGCATCACGGCGTCGGCCAGCGACTCGCCGCCGAGCTCGGGCAGCGGGCGCTCGAGCTCCTCGACGCTGCGGCCCTCGACGCAGACCTTGCGTACGAGCGAGTAGCCGTTGGAGTGGATGCCCGAGCTGGGCAGGCCCAGGATGACGTCGCCCTCGCGGACCTTGTCCGGGCCGATCATCTTGGGGCGGTCCACCACGCCCACCACGAAGCCCGCGAGGTCATAGTCGTCGGCGGCCATGACGCCGGGGTGCTCGGCCATCTCGCCGCCCACGAGCGCGCAGCCGGACTTGCGGCAGCCCTCGGCGATGCCGCCCACGATCTTGGCCACGTGCTCGGCGCGGAGCTTGCCGATGGCCACGTAGTCGAGGAAGAACAGCGGCTCGGCGCCCATCGGGACCACGTCGTCCACGCACATGGCGACGAGGTCCTCGCCCACGGTCTCGTGACGGTCGAGCAGCTGCGCGATCGCGAGCTTGGTGCCCACGCCGTCGGTGCCGGAGACGAGCACCGGGTCCTCCATGTCCTTGAGCGCGGCCGCCGAGAAGCACGATCCGAAGCCGCCCAGGCCACCGATGACCTCGGGGCGGTTGGTGGTCGCCACGGCCGCCTTGATCGCGTCTACGGCGCGGGCGCCCTCGGCGGTGTCGACGCCGGCGTCGGCGTAGCTCACATGTGCGCTGTTCTCGGCCATCTTGGTCCCTTCCTTGTGACGTGCGCGCCTCGTGTGCGCCCATTATATCGGGGCGTGAGGGAGCCCGTGCGCTCGGCAGCGCCGGTTTGCGCCGTGCGCTTCACAAGTTGGGCGGTTTTTGCGGCCCTCCCAAAGTAGCTCAATAATCATCGAGTCGTCTACCAGCACGTTTACATGGACGCTACGACTGGCTACTTCAAGGCTCCGTGAAAAACCGCCCAACTTGTGAAGCCCTCACTCAGAAGAGCGTACGATGCGAGTCGTTGAGCCATTCGTACAGGTCAAACTGGAGCGCGCGCTCGCGCCGATCATAGACGGGGTGCTCGCGACCAACGCGCTCTTCAAACAGCCACGTGAAGTCGTCGAACATCTGCGGGGTGCAGATTTGCCCGTGCGTTGCCGAGACGGTCTTCACGCGCATCGCCTCGAGCACGTTCCGTCGCGCCTGCGTGTGATCAAGCCGATAGCAGCCCGTGTGGAACAGCTCGCTGTCGTATTCGAGGTCACACCCGTACTCCGGCATGCAGAGATCCCCCACCAGATAGCGAGAGCCCAGAAGGCGCTGTGCGTGCTCGTCGATGTGGATGAGCTGGTTGGCGACGATGCGAATGGGCCCGCGGCCGCCAAGCTCCGGCGGCAGGCCATAGTGCATCACCAGCCGCACCTCCATCGGTGAGGCGGTCGCCTCCACCACGTAGCCGAGGGCGCAACGGGCGCGGCGAGCCCCGTAGGTCTGCGGAGGGAGCTCGTCCAGGTACCGGGCAAGTCGCTCGTATGTGAGCAGCTGCTCGCGCTTGCCCGCATAGTCCCTCCCCACCTCATCAATCGCAAACGTCGAGCAGAGGTTGCAGCCGATTTCTATGAGGTCCCACAACGGGCGACGCTGCGCCATCTGGAGAAAGGTGAGCTCGGGCGAGGCGACCAGATTGTCGCCACCAAGCCGGCGAAACGATCCCCTTGGGAGCTCGGTGGTGCAAACGTGGGTCACCACGCCGGCACAGCTGCGCTTCAAGGAGTCGTTGGGGACCACGAGATGAAGCGGCCTCTGCGGCGTTCCCCCAAGGGGGAGCCCCGCGGCGCGAACGACCCTGGAGCCCGACTCGGCCGCCCCAAACGATCCGTTCTCCGCCGGGCAAGGAGCCTCCTCGCCCGCGCGTTTCGTGAGCCAATACCGAAGCGCGGTATCAAAACCCAGGCACACTCCCATGACGCGCCCCTCCCCACGAACTCCGCTGGCGAGAGGGTAGCAAGGGCGTCTGCCACGAATCTGACACCGAACGCCCCGACGGCTTTCCGCAGGCTGGCCCAGTCCGCTCAGATGACGGCGTCAGACCAGCTCAGGCTACCTGAAGCAAAGGACGACACAAATCGTGGGGCTCCATCGCGGGAGAGCGCCCCCACGCCATTTACACGGAGAGAGCCGCCACAGACTCACAAGTTGGGCGGTTTTTCTTGGACCCCAGAAGCAGCCGGGTAAGACATCGTCGCAAACACGCTGGTAGACGACCTGACGATTATCCGGCTACTCTGGGGGCCCGTGAAAAACCGCCCAACTTGTGAAGCCCTGCGCTGGCACGGAGCGCGGCTAGTCCTGCGTGAGAGTGCGCGCCGCGTCCTCGAGCGGCATCTGGGAGGTGGGGCTCGCCTCGGCGAGGTTGTGCGGCTCGTTGCCGGGCAGGAAGCGCTCCTCCCAGTACGAGCGCGGAATCTCGACCGGGTACTCGCCCGTGAAGCAGGCGGTGCAGTAGCCCGCCTCCGGCACGCACTCGAGCAGCCCCTCGGTGGACAGGAACCCCACCGAGTCGGCCTCGATGTGCGCGCGAATCTCCTCGAGCGTCATCTTGGCGGCGATGAGCTGGTCCTGGTCGCCCGTGTCGATACCGTAGAAGCACGGCCACTTGACCATCGGCGACGCGGAGCGCACGTGCACCTCGGTGGCGCCGGCAGCCTTGAGCATGCGGACGATCTGGCGCGACGTGGTGCCGCGCACGATGGAGTCGTCGACCATGACCAGGCGCTTGCCGCGCACCACGTCGGGCAGGGCGTTGAGCTTGAGGCGCACGCCCATCTGACGCAGCTCCTGCGTGGGCTGGATGAACGTGCGCGCCACGTAGCGGTTCTTGATGAGGCCCGTGCCAAAGGGGATGCCCAGCTCCTGGGCAAAGCCCTCGGCCGCCGGCGTGCCGGAGTCCGGCACCGAGATCACCAGGTCGGCGTCGACGGGCGTCTCGCGCGCGAGCCGACGGCCCATATTGTGGCGCATCAGGTAGAACGAGGAGCCGTCCTTCACCGAGTCGGGCCGCGAGAAGTACACGTGCTCGAAGATGCAGTTGGCAGGCGACAGGCACGCGCAGCCGCGCTCGGAGCGAATGCCGTCGTCGGAGACGCGGATGATCTCGCCGGGCTCGACCTCGCGCACGAAGGTCGCGCCGGTGATGTCGAGCGCGCAGGTCTCGCTCGCCACGACCCAGCCGTCGTCGCCCAGCCGGCCGAGCACCAGCGGACGGATGCCGTGCGGGTCGCGGAACGCGTAGAGCGCGTTCTCGCGCACGAGCACCATCGCGTAGCCGCCCTCGAGCATGCGCATCGTGTGCGCGATGCCGGTGCGCAGGCGGTGGCTCTTCTGCGTGAAGTAGCCGATGAGCTTCGCGGCGACCTCGGAGTCGGTGTTGGAGCGGAAGGGCACGCCCATCTCGATGAGCTCGCGGCGCAGGTCGTCGAAGTTGACGAGCGTGCCGTTGTGGGCCAGCGCGACGATCACGTCGTTGATGGTCGAGAGGTGCGGCTGGGCCGACTCCCAGCCCTTGGCCCCCGCGGTCCCGTAGCGCACGTGGCCGCACGCCACCTTGCCGGGCATGGCCGTGAGGTCGGCGTCGGTGAAGACCTGGGTGACCAGGCCGAGGTCCTTGCGCACGAGCACGGTTCGACCGTCGCCCACCGCGATGCCGGCGGACTCCTGCCCGCGGTGCTGCAGCGCGCGCAGCGCGAAGTACGTCATGCGGGCCACGTCACGCCCCGGCGCCCATACGCCGAAGACGCCGCACTCCTCGTGGAGCTTATCGTCGCGCTCGTTGTGGTTCGTCACCTGGGGCCTCTCTACTCGGTGGTTGTCGCGGCGTCCGCCGGGGCGGAGCCGTCGCTGGCGGCCGTGCCGTTTGCCTCGTCCTTGGGCACGCAGACGAGCAGCGTGCGGCCGTTGTCGCCGTGGTCATAGTTGCAGGTGCACAGCGTCAGCACGTGGCTGGTCCGGCTGATGACGTCAGCGGCGTCCGCGCGGCTCGTGACCGCCTTGCCCAGAAGGCCGCTCAGGTAGTCGTGCAGCTCGTCGTCGGAGGCAAACGTGAAGCGGCGCGCCTCGGGGTCGCTGGCGTCGGTCTCGTAGACCAGCAGGGGCTCGAGCTCGTAGGTGGCGTCCTCGGTCACGTACCAGACCGTGCCCACGCCGTCGAACATCTCCTGGTTGGTCATGTCCGAGACGGTCTTGAACATGGTGCCGTTGCGCATGTGGTGCCCGTAGATGAGGCTCTGGCCGTCCACCATGCCGGGGGGCGTGTTGGCGTAGTCCATGAAGATCTGGCCGCCCACGGCGTAGCCGCCCTCGGCGCTCTGGTTCAGGTACTTCTCGTTGTCGGACGCCTGGTAGACGGGGAAGTTAACCACGGTGCCGGGAATCTGCACCCATCCGACGACCTCGTCGTTGATGGCCTTGAGCCCGGCCCAGTCGACCTGGGGCGGTGTGGTCCCGTTGTCCGAGACGTCGGCGAAGGAGGCCAGCTCCTCGTTGATGCGGTCCTGCTCGTGATACTGCCACTGGTTGTAGATCCACATGCCCGCGGCGGTGGCGATGAGCGCTATGCCCACCACGAACAGGAGCACCGAGACGATGCGCGCCGCGCGCTTGCGCGGGTCCCTGCTGCGGCGCCCCGAGAGGTCGTAGGGGTCGGTCTCCACGAAGCGGGAGCTGCGCCGCGAGCGACCGTCGTCGGGGCCTCCCACCGCCGGGATGTAGGCGGCGTCCGCGCGATGCGGGATGCCCGCGGCGTGCGGGTTGGACGACGGCGCGTGGTAGGACTCGTCCCCGCCGCGGCGCGTACGCACGCCGCCGTCGGAGCGACGGGCGTGCGAGCCGGCCGCCCCCCGCGCGGGACGGTGGGAGCCGGCTCTCTCGTCATCCGTTCGCCTGAAGTGCGAGGCCATGCGTCCCTCCTCGTCCGATCGGCGCCCCGGCGCGGCCTAGGCCTCGGCCATCTGGCGCTTGAGCTCCACGACCCTCTCGCGGTACTCGGGCATCGTGGCGCCGAGGATCTGCGTGGCGTAGATGGCCGCGTTCTTGGCGCCGTTGATGGCCACGCAGGCCACGGGCACGCCGGAGGGCATCTGCACCATGGAGAGCAGCGAGTCCATGCCGCCGAGGTCGGAGGTCTTCATGGGCACGCCGATGATGGGCAGCGGGGTGAAGGCCGCCACCACGCCGCCGAGGTGCGCGGCCTTGCCGGCGGCGGCGATGATCACCTTGAGGCCGCGGTCGGCCGCCGAGCCCGCCCACTCGTGGACCTTGTCGGGGTTGCGGTGCGCGCTGGCGATGACCAGCTCGTACGGGACGCCGAGCTCCTCGAGCTCCTTGGTGCACGCCTCCATGGTGGGCAGGTCGGACTTGGACCCCATGATGATTCCCACGAGCGGCTGGTCTGCCATGATGCTCCTCTCAACCAGTGCGTAACCCATTCAGTATACGCGACCTGGGTCGGAGCGGCGCGTCAACGGCGCGGCGAGAGGGACGGCGCCCAACGGCGACGACGCGCGTCCTCCACCCCGCGCACGACATCCGCAAAAGGGCTATGCTGACGGCCTGTACGCTGGTCCATCAGTCCGCGGACAAAGGAGAATCCCATGAACACAGCCAGCAATCTGCACCTGTACGAGCGGCAGGGCGCCTACCTGCCCCGCGTCGCGGCCGTCCACGACCTGTGCGGCTACGGAAAGTGCTCCCTCGGCGTGGCCATCCCCGTGCTCTCGGCGGCGGGCATCGACGTCTGCCCGATCCCCACGTCGCTCTTCTCGGCGCACACGCGCTTCCCGAAGTTCTACATGCACGACACCACGTCCATGCTGAACGACTACCTCGACGCCTGGCGCGAGGAGGGCATCGAGCTCGACGGCGTGTACTCGGGCTTCCTGGGCTCGGCTGAGCAGGTCGGCGTCATCCAGCGCCTCTACCGCGAGTACCCGGACGCCCTGCGCATCGTGGACCCCGTGATGGGCGACGGCGGGTCCAAGTACCCCACCTACACCGACGAGATGTGCGAGGCCACCAAGGGCCTCGTGGATGGGGCCGACGTCCTCACGCCCAACCTGACCGAGGCCTCGATCATCACCGGGATTCCCTACGAGGGGCAGGACGTGGACGAGGCGTACGTGCGCCGCATGGCCGACGCGCTGCTCGGGATGGGCGCGAAGTCCGTGGTCCTCAAGGGCGTGGTGCGCGGTGACGAGAGGGTCATCCGCAACTACGTGGCCGTGGCGGACGGCGACGGCTCGGTCGAGGAGGTCGCGGGCGAGCTTCTGCCCTACATGCTGCACGGGACCGGCGACCTCTTCGCGTCGGGGCTCACGGCGGCCGTCTTCGCCGGCCTCGACCTGCGCGCCGCCACCGAGTTCGCGAGCCGGCTCGTGCGCGACGCCATGCGCATCACGCCCGAACAGCCCGACTTCGAGGTGCGCGGCGTGAGCTTTGAGAGCGTCCTCGGAGACGTGACAGCCCTGCTCGCCTAGGCGGGACGGGGTCGGAGAGAGCGCGACGGGGCGGCGCGGCGGGCGACGCCCCGTCGCCGTGCGTCAGAGGCAGAACGAGACGAGCACCGCGTGGTTGGCGGTGGGACGGAAGCGCCAGCCGAGCGTGCCGTCGTCCAGGACGACGAGATAGCGTATGTCGCTCGTCCGGTCGGGGCTCCGCAGCCACCAGTTGGTTCCCGTCGCGAGGGCGCTCGTGTCCCCGCCCCAGCGAATACCCAGGTCGGAGAAGAGCTGGTACTGGCTTCCCTCCGGATCGTACGACCCGTAGAACTCGGCGCCGGGCCCGAGCGCGCCCACCACCTCGGAGTACGAGGGGATCCACAGCGTGTCGGCGGTGACCTTCTGGCCGCCCACGCTCGGGGGCGTGTTGGTGCGCTTGTCCACCTGGACGATGACGTTCGAGAGGTCCTCGGGCAGCTCGTCGACGAGCTCGCCGTTCATCCACGCCCGCAGGTCGGAGTCGACCCAGCCGGACCCGAGGTCGTCGGACGACCCCATCGGTCGCAGGAGGGAATCGTTGCCCGCGATGAGGGTGATGCCCGCCACGCCCGAGCCATCCGAGCGCTCGTCGGCCCTGAACGCCGCGACGCGCATCTCGAGGGTGGTCCCGTCGGAGAGCTCGAGCTCCTTGGTCTGCGTCCCGTCGAGCGTCCCGTCGGACGCGCAGAGGTTGTAGCGCTCCGCCACCTCGAGGCCCTCCTCGTCGGTGTCGGCCGCGGCGATGAGCGCGGAGATCTGCGACAGCTCGTCCCAGGAGTAGTCCTCGACGGCCTCGCGCACGGCCGGGCCCTCCTCGGCGGGCTCGTCCTCCTGAGCCGGCTCCTCGTCGTCCGCGGTGATGGGCGCGATGCTGCCGTCAGAGGGCTCCTGCACCCGCGGCGCCTCCCCGGCGGGAGGG
Source organism: Thermophilibacter sp. (assembly GCF_966187215.1). NCBI lineage: Bacteria > Bacillati > Actinomycetota > Coriobacteriia > Coriobacteriales > Atopobiaceae > Thermophilibacter > Thermophilibacter sp. The sequence goes on along the minus strand of NZ_CBIFYV010000072.1, from coordinate 41,849 downwards.
GCGAACGGCCCGAACCAGCTCGTCGAGACGCTCACCAGCACGAAGATCATGGCGACCACGAACACGGCACCGGCGACGGGCACGCCCCAGGGCACCCGCGACGCGGCGATGCGCTCGCGCGCGCCCGCCAGACGCTCGCGCACGGAGCGACGGCTTACGGACGGGCGGTCGGGGCCCACCTCCGACACGTGCGCGCGGGTGGAATCCTCGTCCGGCTCGGCGCCCGTCGGGTCCTCGCCCGCGGGGTGCTCGGCCGAGTCCGGGGCGTGCCGGCGCTGCTCGGCGACCGAGGCGGCGGTCCCGGGGTGAGCCGGGCGCGACGCGACCCGCGCGGAGCGCGGCTCGATGCGCAGCGCGCGCGGGGGCGGGGCGACCGGCACCATGGGCACGGCCCCGGCCGCCATAGGGTCGAGCGGCTCCTCAAGACGGTGCGGGGCGGGAACGTCCTCAACGGGCTCGCCGCACACGAAGCAGTACCGCGCGCGCTCAGGCAGCTCCTCGCCGCACCTCTTGCACCTCATCGACGACCTCCTTCGCACTCATGCGACCTTATGAAGATAGCATGAAGCCCGGACGCCGGTGTCGTTGAGCGCGCTACTCGTCGCCCGAGCCCAGGGAGACCGGGGTGAGCGACGTCGTCACCTGGTCACGGAGTTCCGCCTGGACCTTATCGTTGATGCCCGCGATGGTGCACGAGAAGTTGACGCCCGTCGCCGACTGGGTCTTGGTCCAGACGAAGGTGACGAACGAGGTCACGTCGCCCGTGGGCTTGAGGAACCCGAAGAGCTCGGAGCGCTCCATGTCCCCGTTCTCGTTGGCATGGACGTTGACGTGGTAGACCACGGTGTTGATGTCGGGGTTGAGCAGCGCGTTGACCGCGAGCGCCGTGGCCTGGACCTGGGCGGTCGAGAAGCACTCGAGCGCCCCCGACGAGCTGGTGTCGATGACCGTGACCTCGATGCGGCCGGTGTTCTCGTCGGCCTCCTGCACCGAGAAGTCCTGCGGGAACTGCGTGAAGCCGCCGCCCCACTCCACCCCGCCGCGCAGGGCGTCGGCCACGGTGCTCACGGTTGCCTCGTCGGACAGGTTGGCGGTGTTGAAGCGCCTAATCAGGCCGAAGGCCACCTGCCCCGCCACCACGATGACGAGGAAGATCAGCACGAACGCCACCGCGGTGCGGGTGATGGTGCGGTCCACGTTGGAGCCGGAGGGGTCGTCGCCCGAGAGCGGGTCCACGTCCAGCGAGACGCCCTTCTCCCTGCGGTGCGCGCGCTGGCGGCGGGCGCGCTCCTCGTCGGAGTGGCCCGAGTGATCGACCGTCGAGAACAGCTCCTCGGCCTCCTCGGCCGTGAGCGCGCCCTTCTGCGTGCGGGCGTTCACGCGCTTCTTAGCCATGCTCTCTCTTCTCGCCGGCCCGCGGGCGAGAAGGGCCGCGGGCATGACTGACCAGCCCAGTATAGGCGAACCGCCCGGACCCTCTCAGAGCTTCTCAGGGTCTCCAGGGAGCGCGGGGGCCGCGTCGGCCGAGCCGGCCGCGTCGCCGCCGGCGAACTGCATGCGGTAGTAGCGCGCGTAGGTGCCGCCCCGGGCGAGAAGCTCCTCGTGGGTGCCGCGCTCCACCACGCGGCCGCCCTCCATGGTGACGATCTCGTCGGCGCGGCGGATCGTGGACAGGCGGTGCGCGATCACGAGCGTGGTGCGGCCGCGCGACAGCTCGGCCAGCGACGCCTGGACCGCCTGCTCGGACTCGTTGTCGAGCGCCGAGGTGGCCTCGTCGAGGATGAGAATCGGCGGGTTCTTGAGAAAGACGCGCGCGATGGCGATGCGCTGGCGCTGGCCGCCCGAGAGGTGGCTGCCGCGCTCGCCGACCTGCGTCTGGTAGCCCTCCGGCAGGCTCTCGACGAACGCGGCGATGTTGGCGCGCCGGGCCGCCTCGCGGATCTGCTCGTCCGTGGCGTCGGGCGTGCCGTAGGCGATGTTCTCGGCGATGGTGCCGTCGAAGAGGTAGACCTCCTGCTGCACCAGGCCGATGGCCTCGCGCAGGCTCCGCTGCGTGACGGAGCGCACGTCCTGGCCGTCGATGCTGACGGAGCCGGCGTCCACGTCGTAGAAGCGCGGCAGCAGGGCGCAGGTGGTGGACTTGCCGCCGCCGGAGGGGCCGACCAGGGCGACGGTGGTCCCCGGCTCGATGTCCAGGTCGAGGCCGCGGATGACCTCGTCGTCCTTCTCGCCGTCGGGCCCGGCGTAGGCGAAGTGCACGTCACGGTAGCTCACGGCGCCGCGGGTCACGGCGAGGTCGGGCGCGCCCGGGGCGTCGCGGACGTCGGGCTGGGCGTCGAGCACCTCACAGAAGCGGCGGAAGCCCGCCACGGCCTTCTGGAAGGTCTCGGTGAAGTCGAGAATCTGCTGGATGGGCGTGGTGAACAGCGAGATGTAGAGCGCGTAGGTGGCCAGGTCGATGGCCTCCATCCGGCCCTGCGCGATGAGCCAGCCGCCGCCGACCACCACCACGGTGTTGAGCGCGCCCATCATCACGGCCACGGCCGCCTGGTAGCGCCCCATCGCGCGGTACATACGGGTCTTGGAGTCGAGGTAGGCGTCGTTGGAGCGGCGGAACTTGGCGCGCTCCGCGTCCTCCGCGGCGAAGCTCTTGACCACGCGCATGCCGCCGAGCGAGTCCTCCAGGCGCGAGTTGACGCCCGAGATGCGCACGCGGTTCTCGGTGTAGACCGCGCGCATGCGCCAGTTGGCGAGGACGTTGAAGGCCACGAGCACGCACGCGATGAGCGCGAGCACGGCGGTGAGCGGGGCGTTGATCGAGCTGAGGATCACAAAGGAGCCCACGATCTCCACCGCGCCGATGATCAGGTACTCGGGCCCGTGGTGGGCGGCCTCGGAGATGTCGAAGAGGTCCGAGACCAGGCGGCTCATGAGGTCGCCCGACTTGTTGTTGTCAAAGTAGGAGAGGCTCTGGCGGCAGTAGGCGTCAAAGAGGTCCTCGCGCATGCGGCTCTCCATGCGGGCGCCCATGACGTGGCCCCAGAAGATCACGAAGTAGCGGCAGACGAAGCGCAGGGCGTACATGGCCACGAGGCCCACGGCCAGGTAGGCCAGGGCGCCCATGATGGCGCCCGCGCCCTCGGTGAACAGGCCACCCGTGAGGCTGCGCAGGATCTGCGGGAACGCGAGGTCGATGCCCGCCACGGCGAGCGCGGCCAGCGTGTCGATGACAAAGAGGTGCAGCTGGCCGCGGTAGTAGGTCAGGAATCGCTTGAGCATTGCGGCTCCGTTGGTCGGGGTCTTGGTCCGGCGCACTAGGGTAGCACGTGGGGCAGGGCGCCGGCGGGCGCCGGGCGCCGATACCGCTCTTCTCGATTAACCAGCAAAATCTGACAATCGCGATTTTCTTTCCTGCAAATATATGATTATCGAATCATTTTTTGCGGGTTGTTTGGGCAAGGAGCGAGAAGAACGCGGACGTCGGGCCGTCGTACATCTACCGGGCTTGGATCGCCGCCTGGATGGAATCTTCCTCGACCAGGTAGACCAGCACGGTGACCGTGGGGGACGTCGCGTCCTCCGACCCGTCCACCGCGACGAACCACTGGCTCGGGAACTTGTCCTCGCCGTGGTCGAGAAGCCCCACCACCTGGGCCCTGTCGGACGTATCGAACTCGTTGACGCGATCGGCGTCGAGGCCAAACGCGGAGACCGCCTCCTGGCGCAGCTCCTCCGTCGAGCCGCCAGCCGCCAAAGGCACACTTAGGGCCGCGCCCTCGGTAAGGGTTTTGAGCGCGGAGACGTACTCGCTCGGCCCCATCGAGGCTTCGTACGAGACCGTGTACTGAACGACGATTGTCCCATCCGGGAGATTGGCAAGAGAGCTCACCTCGTTCATGCGCTGATCATCGCCAGGTTGGAGACCGAGCGCCGCAGGGTCCGCGAGCACGAGAACCGTGATGTGCACCGTCTTGTCCGAGGCATCGCTCTGCCCCGGGAGCGGCGCGGCAAGCGTGCCCGTAAACTCGACGGACACGCCGCCCGTGTAGGACGCCCTGCTGCCAGTAATCGTGAACCCGGCGTCATCGAGGGTCTTCTGGAGGGTCGCGAGGTCCACGTAATACGTGCCCGGTGATATGAGGGGGACGCTTCCCACCGAGACGGGACCCGTTGGCATGTCCTCGAGCTCCGCCCAGCGGGAGTTGTCGGCCGACACCACGATGCCGGCCTTGCCGGCGAGCGCCTTCTGCGGCCGGATGCTGCCTGCGCCCTACTCCCGCGGCTCGGGCGTCAGGCGGCGCATGATGGCGTCGCACACGAGCGCGCCTACCACGGTCTTGGCATCCTCGATGCGGCCGTCGAGCACCGCGTCCACGAGCTGCTCGAGCGGCACCAGGTCCACGTTGATGAACTCGTCGGCGTCAGGGTCGGAGCGCGAGAAGGACAGGCCCGTGGCCATGTAGAGATGGATGAGCTCGTCGGTGAAGCCGTCGGAGGTCGCGATCGTGGTGAGGAACGCGATCTTCTCGGCGGACATGCCGGTCTCCTCCAGAAGCTCGCGGCCCGCGCACTCCAGCGGGTCCTCGCCCGGGGCGAGCTTGCCGGCCGGGACCTCGACGGTCACGCGGCCGAGCGCGGTGCGGTACTGGCGCACCAGGCAGATGCGGCCGTCCTCGGTGAGGGCGACGATGGCCACCGCGCCCGGGTGGCGCACCACGTCGCGGATGGCCTCGCGGCCGTCGGGCAGCGCGACGCGGAGGCGGTCCACGTTGAAGATGCGGCCGGTCCAGGCCACGTCCTCGGTGAGCGGACGCTCGGCGAGGGAGGCGTCGCGCGGGTCATCGTCGCCGAGGACAAGGTCGCGGCGCTCGGGCTCGCCCGAGACGTGGGTCGCGGCAGAGCGGTCGCCGTCGTAGGTGTAGGCGGTGACGGACGCGCGCATGTCGTCGAGGGCGGCGGCGCGGGCGTCATCGGCCGCGGCGTCCTGCTCGGCGTCCTTCTCGATGTCAGGGTCCTGGGACATGGGTGATCCTCCTTGGTCTAGTGGTCGCACGACGCGTCCGGGGCCGTCAGCAGCTCCCCGTAGCGCGCGAGCAGCCCGGCGCGCAAGCGTCCGAACTCGGGAATGTAGCGATCGATGACAGTCGCGACGAGCCGGCGGGCGGCGCTCTCGTCGTACACATGAGCGGTGTTGTTGCGATCGCGCAGCATGGAGAGCCAGGTCGCCTCGTTCATGAAGTCATAGTAGCGGTGCGCCGCCTTGATGATGTCGCGTGGGGAGCCCGTTGCGGCGACCGCGTCCCCCTCGTAGGCGAGCAGCTCCTTGAGGAGCTTCCAGCCGAGCTCAAACTGCAGGGTGAACTTGTCGATGACGCCACTTTGAACGAACTCGTTGCTCAGATCCTGCTCGGGGGCACGCATGAGCACGTCGAGCGCCGACGAGAAGTTCTCATACTTCCTCATAGAGCACCCTTCCGTCACGAGCTATATCGGCGCGCAGGGCATCACTCAAGGGCGCGTCCAGGTTAACGACGTCCAGCTCAAGCAGGGACCAGAGCTCGTTCTGGAGGCGGTCCTCCAGCGCGTCGAAGTCCGGGCAACCCTCCACGGCGAGGTCGATGTCACTTTTGGGCTGGTTGGTGCCGCGAGCGCGCGAGCCGAAGAGCATGACGCGCCGCGCGCCCGCCTCGCGCGCGAACTCCGCGATCTGCTCGTAGACCTGCTCGATGGGCACCTCGGACATGCGAACCTCCCGGCTCCCATGATAGGTCATCGGGCGCGGCGGCTTTCAGAGCCTACGCCCCCAGCGCGCGAATGGGCACCACGTACACACCATCTGGTCGGCGATACGCCGCCTCCCCGACGCCAACGAGCACGGCGAGGAACGCGGGCTCCTTGGTGCGAGACCCAGGTTTCGCGACGAGCTTCTCGCGAATACGGAGCAGACTCTTGGCGGCGGCATCGACCTTCTCCATGCTCATTTTGATCTCAAATGCCCCCCAACTCCCGTCGGCTCGTTCGATGACGGCGTCTGCCTCGAGGTCGGAGTCATCGCGGTAGTAGCGTATGGGATGCGCGGTCGCATCCGGGAGCGCGCGGGCATACACGTCGAGATCGCGCATGCAGAGGTTCTCGAACACCAAGCCAAACGTCTGCCAGTCCCTCAGAAGAGCCTCCGACGAGAGCCCCAGCAGCGCGACGGCCATGGAAGGGTCAGCGAAGTAGCGCTTGGGCTTCACCCGCATGCGCTTGGGGCTGCGCGAAGCAGGAACCCAGCCTGGCACCTCGTCAATCAAATAGGCCTTGCTCAACATGCCGAGGTAACGAGACACCTCGTTGAGCTCCGCGGGACTTGCCTCGGATGGCTTGGCATGGGCAAACACGTCCGCGGCGAGCACGGGACCCGTGGCCGCCTGACCGAGGTTACGCGCGAGCGACGTGGACAGGCGCCGGGCTATGTCCGCGTCGCCGCCCAAAGCGGGGATGCTCTGCTCGAAAACAGCGGAGAGGTACTCCCTCGTCACAACAAGTGAGTCATCGGGACCGTCCGCGACGTGCTCCGGCCAGCCCCCGCGCGCGCAGACGGCTGCCAGTGAGACGATGTCAGATGGGCACGAGACCGGACTAAATGATCCTTCGAAGAGGCCGGACAGGCTGACGGACGCGGTCGAGTCTCCGGACTCCTGCAGCGTCATGGGGTGCATGCGGATTCGGCCGATGCGGCCCGCGCCGCTGTGCGCCACCTCGTCCTTGCGTGGGGTTGACGATCCCGTGAGAATCCACTGTCCCCTCGCCCCTCCGAGCTCGTCGACGGCATGGCGAACGGTGTCCCAGACCGCTGGCACACGTTGCCACTCGTCAATCACATGGGGGGCCTCCCCCGCAAGTGGATAGGAGGGGTCAGCTTGGGTAATCGCAAGGTTTGGCCCGCGGTCCACATATGTGACGCTGCGCGCGTGGGCGAGCGAGGACCACGTCTTCCCACACCACTTTGTTCCCGAGACCTCGATGGCTCCAAATAGCCCGAGGTAGCGCTCAATCTGAGCGTCCACTATACGTGGCCGATAGTTCTTTGGGCGAACACCTGCCATGACAGCCTCCTCTCAGAGAGCATATTAGCAGCAGTTATGAGGAATCCGAAAGTTTGTATATGAGGAATCCGGATATGTTGTCATGAGGAATCCGAATGTCCTGGACCCGCGTGCGCAGATAACGCGCAGAATCGGACATGCGCGTTATTTTGACCTGCGGATATAGAAAGTTGTGCTTGATTCTGCGCGTTATCCGGCCCACACATCGCGGGCCGGATAACGCGCCGCGTCCTACTGCCGGACGGCGCGCATGCCGATGTCGCTGCGATACGTCTTACCCTCGAAGTCGATGAGCTCGCACGCGGCGTAGGCGCGCTCGCGCGCCTCCTCGAAGGTGGGCGCCACGGCCGTCACGTCGAGCACGCGCCCGCCAGCCGTGACCAGCTCGCCGTCGCGCTCGGCGGTGCCGGCGTGATAGACGGTCACGCCCGGGAGCTCCTCGGCCTTCTCGATGCCGGTGATGACCTTGCCCTTCTCGTAGGCGCCGGGGTAGCCGGCCGAGGTCAGCACCACCGAGACGGCCCAGTCGTCGCCCCACGAGACCATGTCCTCGCTGAGCGTGCCGTTGTCGCACGCCAGGAACACGTCCACGAGGTCGGCCTTCATGCGCGGCAGGACGACCTGCGTCTCGGGGTCGCCGAAGCGCGCGTTGAACTCCAGGACCTTGGGGCCCTCGGACGTGAGCATGAAGCCGCCGTAGAGGCAGCCGGAGTAGGTGATGCCCTCGCGGGCCAGCTCGGCCACGACCTTGCGCTCGATGTCCACCATCGCGGCCAGCTCGTCGGCCGAGACCAGGTGCTCGGGCACCGGCGAGTAGACGCCCATGCCGCCCGTGTTGGGGCCGCGGTCGCCGTCGAGCGCGCGCTTGTGGTCCTGCGCGGTGGCGAGCGGCACCACCGTGGCGCCGTCGGTGAGCGCGAGCAGCGAGCACTCCGGGCCGTCGAGCATCTCCTCGACCACTACGGTCGCGCCCGCGTCGCCGAAGGCGCCCGAGAAGCACTCGTGCACGCCGGCCAGCGCCTCGTCGGTGGTCTTGGCCACGATGACGCCCTTGCCGGCGGCCAGGCCGTCGGCCTTGATGACGATCGGCGCGCCCATCTGGCGCACGTGGGCGGCGCAGGCCTCCTCGTCGGTGAAGCTGCGGTAGGCCGCCGTGGGCACGCCCGCGCGGCTCATGACCTGCTTCGCGAACTTCTTGGAGCCCTCCATCTGGGCGGCGGAGCCGTTGGGGCCGAAGCATGCGATCCCGGCAGAGCGCACCGCGTCGGCCACGCCCGCCACGAGCGGCGCCTCCGGGCCGATGACCACGAGCCCGATGCCGTGCTCGCGCGCCCAGTCGGCCACGGCGACGGGGGACTCCGCGTCAAGCTCCACGGGCTCGGCCTGCGCGCTCATGCCGCCGTTGCCCGGCGCCACGTAGATGCGGCCCGCGCGCGGCGACTCAGCCAGCTTGACGAGAAGCGCGTGCTCGCGCCCGCCCGAGCCCAGCAGCAGGATGTCGATCTTCTCGGTGCTCATGATGCCTCCTTCTTCGGGGCCCCGCGGGGTCGCGTCTGTCGCGTCGCGTCCGTTAGTGCCAGTAGCGGTCGATGGTCTGCTCGCGGTCCGGGCCCACCGTGATGATGGACACGCGGACGCCGGCGAGCTGCTCGAGGAAGTCGATGTAGTCCTTGGCTTCGCGCGGGAGCTGGTAGAAGTTGCGGATGCCCGAGATGTCGCACTTCCAGCCGGGCAGGGTCTCGTAGACCGGCTTGGCGTGGTAGAAGACGCTCTGGTGCTCGGGCACGGTGTGGTACTCCACGCCGTCGCACTCGTAGGCCACACAGACCTTGATCTCGTCCAGGCAGCCGAGAACGTCGAGCTTGGTGATGGCAAGGTCGGTGAGGCCGTTGACGCGCGCGGCGTAGTTCACGACCACGGCGTCGTACCAGCCGCAGCGGCGCTTGCGCCCGGTGGTCACGCCGTACTCGTGGCCCACCTCGCCGAGCTTGTCGCCGATCTCGTCAAAGAGCTCCGTGGGGAACGGGCCCGAGCCCACGCGGGTGAGGTAGGCCTTGGCCACGCCGAGCACGCGCGAGATGTTGGTGGGGCCCACGCCCGAGCCGGTGACGGCGCCGCCGGCGGTGCAGTTGGAGCTGGTCACAAACGGGTAGGTGCCGTGGTCGATGTCGAGCATCGTGGCCTGCGCGCCCTCGAAGAGGATGTTCTTGCCGGCCTCGAGCTGCTCGTTGAGGAACAGGCTGCTCTCCACGATGTAGGGACGGATGCGCTCGGCGTAGGGCAGGTAGGTCTCGCAGATCTGGTCCACGGTGTAGATGGGCAGCTCGTAGACCTTCTCGAGGATGGGGTTGGTGTAGGCCAGGGCGCTCTCGAGCTTCTGGCGGAAGATCTTCTCGTCGAGCATGTCCTGGATGCGCAGGCCCGTGCGGTTCATCTTGTCCATGTAGCAGGGGCCCACGCCGCGCTTGGTGGTGCCGATGAGGTTCTTGCCGAGCTTCTTCTCGTGCGCGCCGTCGAGGTCCTTGTGGTAGGGCATGACGATGTGCGCGTTGCCGGAGATCTTGAGCTTGTCGGCCGAGATGCCCTGCTCGGCGAGCATGTCGATCTCGGAGAGGAGGATCTCGGGGTCCACGATGCAGCCATTGCCGATCACGGGGTAGGTGCCCTCGTACATGACGCCGGAGGGGACCTGGTGCAGCGCGAGCTTCTTGCCGTTGGCGATGACCGTGTGTCCGGCGTTGGCGCCGCCGGCGTAGCGGCAGACCACGTCGAAGTCGCCGGAGATGAGATCGGTTACCTTGCCCTTGCCCTCGTCGCCCCACTGCGTACCCACGAGCACCGATGCCGACATGTGCGCCCCTTCGTCGCGATTCACATACGGGTTCATTATACGGCAGCGCGGTGAGCGCGGCGCCTAGTCGTGGAAGCCGTCGACCTCCACGAACTTGGTCGAGCCCGGCAGGAAGGTCAGCGGGATGTCGGCCAGCGCGCCCGAGCGGTTCTTGGCGATGATGAACATGGTCTCGTTCATGTTGGGGCGGTCCTCGCGCGCGGCCTCGTCCTCGTTCATCGAGCGGTCGAGCAGGGCGACGATGTCGGCGTCCTGCTCGATGGAGCCGGACTCGCGCAGGTCGGAGAGCTGCGGGCGCTTGCCCGTGCGGCTCTCGACGCCACGGTTGAGCTGGGAGAGGGCCACCACGGGCACGCCGAGGTCCTTGGCCATGATCTTGATGCCGCGGCTCATCTCCGAGACCTCGGTCGCGCGGCTGTCGGCGCGGCGCTGCCCGGCCGGCGGCGAGATGAGCTGCAGGTAGTCCACGACCACGAGGCCGAGCTTCTTGCCGTGCAGGATGCGGCGCGCCTTGGCGCGGATCTCGGTGACGGTGGTGCCGGGCGTGTCGTCGATCACGATGTCGAGCTGCGAGAGGTCGTTGGTGGCCTGGAGGATCTGCGGCCACTGCTCGTCGCGGATGCGGGCCGAGCGGATCTCCTGCAGGCCCACGCGCGCGTTGGCGGCGAGCAGGCGCTGGGCGATCTCGACCTTGGACATCTCGAGCGAGAAGAGCGCCACGGACGCGCCCGCGAAGGCGGCGTTGGTGGCGAGGTTGAGCGCGAACGACGTCTTGCCCACGCCCGGGCGGGCGCCGATGACGATCATCTGTCCGGGGCGCAGCCCGAGCAGGCACTCGTCGATGCGCGGGAAGCCGGTGGAGACGCCGAGGGTGCGCTCCTGGTTGGCCGCGTTGGCGCCCAGCTCCTCGTAGAGGTCGGCCATGATCTGCTCGAGGGGCTGCTCGGCCTCGCGCACGTCTCGGTTGGTGACGTCGAGCAGCAGGCGCTCGGCGCGGTCCACGACCTCCTTGGTGTCCTCCGGGGCGTCATAGGCGAGCGCCGTGATCTGCGCGGCCGCGTTGATCATGCGGCGCAGCGTGGTGTCGCGGTGCAGCATCTCGACGTGGCGACGCCAGCCCACGAGCGCGAGCGAGTTGTTGCCCAGGCCCAGCAGGAAGCTGCGGCCGCCCACCCGCTCGAGCTCGCCGGTGGACTTGAGGTAGTCGGCGAGCGAGATGGTGTCGATGGGGAGGTTCTTGTCGAACATCTCCCGCATGGCCGAGAAGACCGTGCGGTTGGACGGCAGGTAGAAGTCGTCGGGCTCGAGGTCGATCAGGCACTCCTGGAGGGCGTCCTCCGAGACCATCATGGCCGAGAGGACCGACGCCTCGGCCTCGGGGTCCTGCGGCATGGCACCGCCGCCGCCCGCCGTCATCCTCGTGGGGTTCACGTCATAGTCGCTCATGCGGGCGGGCCCTCCTCGTCGCGTCGTCGTCCGCCCATTCTAGCGCGGCCGCCCACGGGACGCCCCTCGCGAGCGGGACCACCTCTTTTCGCGCGGTGTCAAGGGGTCAATGTGAGGGCGAGCCGTCTTCTACACCCGAAGTTTGTTTCGCGCGGCTCCTGAACGGGCGGTTTGCCGGTTTTCTACGTTTTCAACAAATTTTGCTCGTCCGGTTTTCGAGAGTTTTCAACGAGTTATCGACAGCTCGGCGCGCTTTTCGACGCGTCCCGGGGGAGGGACAATTTTGTATATCAGGGTGTTCATCAGTTACAAAAGCGCAGGTCATAGGTGGTGTCAGATTCGCAGCCCATGAAAAGGGCCCCGGACTCGCACTGAGTCCGGGGCTCTTCATTACAAGGTGCTGACCTGCAGTTATTGTAGAAACTCGCAGCTCAGTGTTGGAGCCGTTGAAAAGTGCGCGGCTACTCGGCGACAGCCTCGTCGGCCTGCTCGACCTCGGCGGCCTGCTCGACCTCGGCGGTCTCCTCGGCCTCGGCGGCCTCGGCCTCGGTCACGCCCACCAGGACGTTGACCGTGGCGGAGATCTCACGGTAGAGGTTGACCTCGACGGGGTGGGTGCCGGAGGTCTTGATGTTGTTGCCACGGCCGACGCGCTTGCGATCGACCTCGACGCCGAGCTGGGCCTGGATGGCATCGGCGATCTGGGCGGGGGTAACGGAGCCGAAGAGCTGGCCCTCCTCGCCGATCTTGGCGTCGACGGTCACCGACTTGCCATCGAGGGCGGCCTTGGTGGCCTCGGCGTTGGCGATGCGCTCCGCCTCGCGCTTCTCGATGTTGTGACGGCGCTCCTCGAGCTGCTTGATGTTGCCCGGGGTGGCGGGCTGGGCGATCTTGTTGGGGAACAGGTAGTTCTCCGCGTAGCCCTGAGCGACGTCGACGACGTCGCCCTCGCCTCCCTTGCCCCGGAGCTCACTCAAAAGAATGACCTTCATGTGACACTCCTTCGGACGGTCGGCCGGAGCCGACCCTAGTCTTGCTTCGCGTCTCCCGCGACGCCGGCCTTCCCGCCCCTGACGAGGTGACGGAAGTTGGCCCACACGTCCACGAGACCCGCGACGGTCAGAACAAAGAACTGCGCCTCCAGATAGAGCGCGGCCACGCCGAGCAGCGTGGCGACGGAGGAGCCGGCGCCCCTCGACCGGACGAACCAGACGAGGACGGCCAGGCCCTGCACCGCGAAGGCGAACCTCAGCGCCATGGCCACGTTGGCCGAGACCATGAGCACCATGCCCGGGACCGCGTCGACCGTGAGCGCGGCGGCGAGCCCCGCGGCCGACGCCACGAGCGCGGCGACGACCCAGAGCGGCACGTCAAACGAGACGAGCCGCGGGGGACCGGGCAGCGCGCCCGCCGAGCGGTCCGCCGCGAGGCGGGACCCGAGCAGCGCGGTGAGGCACTCCACCACCGAGGTGGCCACGTAGGCGACGGGCCACAGGAGCGTGACCGCCGCCCTCAGCGACCGAGCGAGCGCGAGGTCGCCGAGCCCTCCCAGGTACGCGTCGAGAAGCCCGTTGAGCAGCGCGGGCACCGTGGTGCCGACCGAGGCGGCGACGAGCGCGTCGACGCCCAGGCGCGCCGCGCCGGCAGCCACCACGACCGCGCAGGCGGCACCGGCCGTGAACCTCCCGCGCGCGACCAGCTCCGACGCGGCCACGGCCACGAGACAGCTGACGAGCGCCGAGGCGACGGACGCGAGGCCGAGCGAGGCGCTCAGCGCCGCCGCGGGAACGAGCGCCGCGACGAGCGCGCCCACGCGTCCGCGAGCGCCGTCCGTGATGGAGAAGCCATAGCCGTAGGCCACCAGCGCGGGCGCGAGGGCCGCGAGCGACGTGCTCGCGACGGCCCCGCCCAATGCGCAGAAGAACAGGCGCGCGGGGACCGAGAGGGTCGCGGGACCCTTGGGTCCGGTCGCGCCCGCCGGCACGATGCCGCGCTCTTCTCGCCCCGTGCTGTTGGGCCAGATGGCCATGGTCAGCGCCCTGATCCGGAGTGCCGCGGACTAGCCGCGGTTGCGCCCGCCGCGGCTGGAGACCACGGGGACGGTGTAGGGGAGAAGCGCCATCTCACGGGCGCGCTTGATGGCAAGCGCGATGTCGTGCTGGTGCTGCGTGCAGGCGCCAGTGACGCGGCGCGGCTTGATCTTGCCGCGGTCGGTCATGTACTTGCGAAGGAGCTGCGTGTCCTTGTAGTCGATGTACGCAGTCTCCTCCTTGCAGAACTGGCAGAACTTGCGACGCGGCTGGCGCTGATAGTCTTGCTTCTGCTGAGCCATGTCTTCTTGCCTTTCTTTGGGCGGCCCGGGGCCGCCGCGTGGTTAGAACGGGATGTCCTCGTCGTAGACGTCAGCCGACGGCGGGGTCTGGACGGCGCCGTAGGCCGGCTGGGCCTGCGGCTGCGGCGCGGCGGCCACGGGACCGCCGTAGCCGGGTGCCGCCGCCTGCGGCTGGGCCTGGCCACCGTACTGCTGGTAGCCCTGGCCGCCGGAGGCCTGGTTCCTCGGGGAGAGGAACTCCACCTCGTCGACCACGACCTCCAGCTTGCTGCGGCGCTGGCCGTCCTTCGTCTCCCAGGAGCTGTACCGAAGCTTGCCCTCCACGGCAACCTTCGAGCCCTTGGAGAGGAAGCGGGAGAGCGGTTCGGCGCGGGCGCCGAAGACCACGCAGTCGACGAAGTTGGGATAGTCCTCCCACTCGCCCGACTGCTGGTTGCGGCGGCGGTCGTTCACGGCGACGCCGAACGAGAGAATCTGCGTTCCGCCGCCGGTGACGCGGAGCTCGGGGTCCCTCGTGAGGTTGCCCGAGATGTTCACCCTGTTGATGCTCATGGTCTCACTCCCTCTCGCGCGGGCGCGGGCCCGCGGCTTCCATGCCTAGTCCTTGTCCGGACGACGCACGACCATGTGGCGCTTGACGGCGTCGTTGATGCGCAGGACGCGGTCGAGCTCGGCGATCTGCGTGGGATCAGCGTGGAAGTTGATGAGGGTGTAGTCGCCCTCGGTAAGGTCGTCGACCTCAAAGGCGAGCTTGCGCTTGCCCCAGTCCTCGACGCTGTCGACCTTGGCACCCTCGCCAAGAGCGCCCTCGATGCGCTTCATGACAGCGGCGCGGGTCTCCTCGTTGCACGTGGGGTCGACAAAGTACAGCAGTTCATAGGCCTTCATGTGGTTCACCTCCTCTGGGCTGATGGCCCCGGGACGTGAAGGTCGCCCGGAGCAGGAAAGGTTCGGCGTAGCATCATATCACATAACGATTACCTGCAGAAACCTTCCACGAAACCCAGGGTCGATGGTAGCAGGGTCACCTGACACGAACCTTCCCGCGGGCTTTCGGCTGGCTGACCGCGGGACGACATCGGGCCAGCTCGCGGGGCGTTTCCGCAAGAAAAGGGGCGCCCGTCGTCATGACGGACGCCCATGCGCTCTCCACAATGTGGAAAAGGGACTGTCCCCTTTCCACCTAGTGGCGGAAGTGGCGCGCGCCGGTAAAGACCATCGCGATGCCGTGCTCGTTGCAGGCCTGGATGCTCTCGTCGTCGCGCTTGGAGCCGCCGGGCTGGATGATGCAGGTCACGCCGTGCGCGGCGAGCGTGTCCACGTTGTCGCGGAACGGGAAGAACGCGTCGGAGGCGCAGGCGTAGCCGCCCTTCTCGACGCCCATTCGCTCGCAGGCCTCGTCGGCGCGCTCGCAGGCCAGGAGCGCGGAGTCCACGCGGTTGGGCTGGCCCGGGCCCATGCCGATACCGGCCTTGCCCTTGGAGACCAGGATCGCGTTGGACTTGACGCCCTTGCAGACGCGCCACGCGAACATGAGCTCGTCCATCTCCTCCGGCGTGGGCTTGCGCTCAGTGGGGCAGGTGAACGTGGCCGGGTCCTCGCTCACGGAGTCGACGTTCTGGAGCAGCACGCCGCCGTCGATCGAGCGCAGCTCGAAGGCCGCGTGGCTGCCGGCGCCGCCGGTGGCGAGCACGCGCAGGTTGGGCCGCTTGGCCATGCGCTCCAGGGCCTCGGCCGAGAAGGACGGCGCGATGATGACCTCCACGAACTGGCCGTTCTCGTCAAACGCGTGCTCGACCAGCTCGTAGGGCACCTCGCGGTTGCAGGCGATGATGCCGCCGAACGCGCTCTTGGGGTCGCACGCGAAGGCCCGGTCGTAGGCGGTCGTGACGTCGTCGGCCACGGCGGAGCCGCAGGGGTTCTGGTGCTTGAGGATCACGCAGGCCGGCTCGTCGAACTCGCGCACGAGGTTCCAGGCGGCGTCCGCGTCCAGGTAGTTGTTGTAGCTGAGCGGCTTGCCCTGGACCTGCTCGGCACCCACGAGCGGGTGCTCGGAGCTGCCCAGCGCCACGAAGTCGTCCGCGAAGCGGTAGACCGCCGCGGTCTGCTGGGGGTTCTCGCCGTAGCGCAGGTCGTCGACCTTGGTGAGGTAGAGGCCCAGCTCGTCGGGGGTGGAGGCGTCGTCTGCGGCGTCCTCCTCCTCGACCTGGTCGGGGAAGTCCTCGACGTAGCGGTCGGCCAGGTAGTCGGCGATGGCCGCGTCGTAGGCCGCCGTGGTGTCGTAGACCTTGAGCTGCAGGTAGCGACGCAGCGCCAGCGTGGTGCAGCCGTCGTTGGCGCGCATCTCCTCCAGGACCTCGTCGTAGTCCGCCGGGTCGGAGACCACGGTCACCGAGACGGCGTTCTTGGCGGCGGAGCGCAGCATGGAGGGGCCGCCGATGTCGATGTGCTCGATGGCGTCGTCAAAGGTGACGTCGGGCTTGGCCACGGTCTTCTCGAACTCGTAGAGGTTCACGCAGACCAGGTCGATCATGCCGATGCCGTGCTCAGCCGCCTCGGCCATGTGAGCGGGGTTGTCGCGCCGGGCGAGCAGCCCGCCGTGCACCTTGGGGTGCAGCGTCTTGACGCGGCCGTCCATCATCTCGGGGAAGCCCGTGTACTGCTCGATGGGGACCACGTGGACGCCGGCCTCCTCGAGCACGCGCGCGGTGCCGCCGGTGGAGATCACCTCGACGCCGAACTCGTCCTCGAGCGCCTTGACGAACTCGACCACGCCCGTCTTGTCCGTGACCGAGACGAGCGCCCGCTTGATGGGTGTGTCTGCCATGGCCCCTCCTTCTGGGTTTCCTTTGAAACGCCGCCTGATGCGGTACCGTCTTTTCTACGATACCGCAGCGAGGAGGACGCATGGCGCAGACCGACAACTTGACGTGGCGACCCTTCGAGGACGCCGACTTCGAGCCGCTGGCGGACGTGCTGGCGCGCACGTGGCTCACGGAGTTCCCGGACGAGCCGGGGGCGGCGGCCAGCCGCGTTGAGCTGGCGCGCTACCTGGCGCTGTCCACGTGGTCGCTCGTGGTCGCGCGCGGCGGCGAGGTGCTGGGCGCGGTGCTTCTCGCCGAGGACGCGGGCGGGCGCGTGGGCACGCGGGACTGGGCCGCGCTCGAGGCGAGCCTGCGCGCGGACGCCGAGAAGGACCCGGCGCTCGCGGAGGCCGTGCGCGTGGAGATGAGCGGCGTGGAGGAGGAGGCCGAGCTCGAGGCGGCGTACGCGGCCACGGGCGCGGTCGGCGCGGGCACTGCCGTCAAGCTGCTGATCGTCTCGCCGGATGCCAAGGGGCTCGGCCTCGGCGGACGGCTCTTCTCGGCCGCGATCGAGCGGGTGCGCCAGACCGGGGCGCCCGGCTACCACCTGCTCACCGACGATAGCTGCGACGTGGGGTTCTACGAGCACAAGGGGCTCACGCGCGCGATGGAGCGCCGGTCGCGCGCGTACTGGCCCGGCGTCGACCCGACCACGGACGACTTCCGCGTGTACGTGTACGAGCAGGCGCTCTGACGGCCGCGGGGGCACGCGCGGGCTTCTCGCCGCGCCGCCATTGCGGACCGCACGGGCAAATAACGCGCAGAATCAGACATGCGCGTTATTTTTACCTGCGATTATATGAATATGAAATCGTTTTCTGCACGTTAATCGAGCTGTGAGCAAGCGGATGGAGGGCCATGGGCGAGAAGGACCGCGCGGTGAGGGGGCGCTTCGCGCCCACGCCGTCGGGGCGCATGCACCTGGGCAACGCTTTCTCGGCGCTCATGGCCTGGCTCGCCGCGCGGTCGGCGGGCGGCGAGATGGTGCTGCGCATCGAGGACCTCGACCCGCGCGCGCGGAGCCGAGAGCGCGCCGAGGCGCTGATCGACGACCTCACCTGGCTCGGGCTCGACTGGGACCTGGGCCCCGTCTTCCAGAGCGAGCGGGGCGGGCGCTACGACGTCGCCCTCGCGCGCCTGGCCGACGCCGGCCTCACCTACCCCTGCTTCTGCACGCGCGCCGAGCTCCACGCGGCCTCGGCGCCGCACGCCTCCGACGGCACCCCCGTCTACCCCGGCACATGTCGCGGCCTCTCCCCCGACGAGGTGGCGAGAAGGTCCGCGACCCGGCCGCCCGCCACGCGCCTGCGCGTTCCCGACGCGAGCGACCCCGCGGGCACGATCGAGTTTCGCGACCTGGCGTGGGGCCCGCGTCGCGAGGTCCTGGCACGCGAGTGCGGCGACTTCCTCGTGCGGCGCAGCGACGGCGTGGTGGCCTACCAGCTCGCCGTGGTGGTGGACGACGCGGAGATGGGCGTCACGCAGGTGGTGCGCGGGCGCGACCTGCTGGGGTCGTGCGCGCGCCAGATCTACCTCGCGCGGCTGCTCGGGCACGAGCCGCCCACGTTCGGGCACGTGCCGCTGCTCGTGGCGCCGGACGGCCGCCGCCTCTCCAAGCGCGAGCGCGACCTCGACCTCGGCGCGCTGCGGGCGCGCGGCGTCCGGCCCGAGCGCGTGGTCGGTGCGCTCGCGGCGGCGGTCGGACTCGTCTCCCCCGGCACCGACGCCAGTGCCTCCGAGCTGATCGGGACCTTCTCGTGGGACGCGCTAACCGCGCATCGCGGGGACGTGGTCGTGGACGACGCCCTTCTCGGCCTCCTGGCGGGGTAGGGCCGGCGTCCCGAGCACGAGATACGTACACTCGTCGCGGATACGTACACTGTCGTGCTGCCAGCTTTTGCTGAGGCAACGAGAAGCCCCAGCTCAGAGATGTGCTCGACTCGATAT
Source organism: Thermophilibacter sp. (assembly GCF_966187215.1). Taxonomy (NCBI): domain Bacteria; kingdom Bacillati; phylum Actinomycetota; class Coriobacteriia; order Coriobacteriales; family Atopobiaceae; genus Thermophilibacter; species Thermophilibacter sp. The sequence goes on along the minus strand of NZ_CBIFYV010000072.1, from coordinate 23,318 downwards.
CAAATATCGCTCTGTGTACGTAACCACGATCGGTGTACGTATCCGGACGAGCCGCACCGGCCCCGCGGGGCGCCGGGGGCACGATGGGAAACGCGAATGTTGTGGCCGGCGGCGTTGTGGGGTATGATGCACAGGCACCACTCACGGAGAGCTGACCGAGAGGCCGAAGGTGCTCGCCTGCTAAGCGAGTATAGGATGCAAATCCTATCTGGGGTTCGAATCCCCAGCTCTCCGCCAGCACATGACGAGGCCCGTCCCGCCGCGCAGGCGAGGCGGGCCTCTTTTTTGTGCGTCGTGGACGGGCCTCCGTCACGTCTTCGACATATTTTGTCCCGACGCTTGACGGGACCCCGGCATCGTGGCAACATATCCAACTGCACGCGGCGTTACCTCAGCTGGATAGAGGACCTGACTACGAATCAGGGCGTCATAGGTTCGAATCCTATACGCCGCACCACGCAAGCAAACGGCGGTTCCTTCGGGAGCCGCCGTTTTTGCGTTTGCGCCCGCGCGGCGGATCAGAACTTGGCGGGCGCGCTCTTCTCGCTCACCCTTCTCGCCTCCCCTGCCTGTCTCGCTCCGTTAACCCGCAAAAAAATGATTTCATATTCATATAATCGCTGGATTGGATTTCTGAAAAGTCAGAAATTGCGGGTTGTTTGTGGCACGGGTTGCGAGCACGGGACACGGGTCGCGGGGCGCAAGCCACGGGGCGCGGGTCGTGGGCGTGGGACCGCGGACAGCGACCCGCAAGCCGCCCACAAGCAAAAGCGCCCGAGGCGAGAAGCCCCGGGCGCCACAAGCCGCCAACCGCAACCGCCAACCGCCCCTACGCCTCGACGAAGCCGCCCTCCGCGCGAGCCGTGAGCTCGCGCATGATGGGGATGCCCGCGCTGCACCCGATGCGCTCGGCACCCGCCCCCACCATCGCAAGGAAGGCGTCCGCCGTGCGGATGCCGCCCGCAGCCTTGACCTTCACGCTCGGGTCAACGTGCTCGCGCATGAGGCGCACGTCCTCCACCGTGGCCCCGCCCGTGGAGAAGCCCGTTGAGGTCTTCACGAAGGTGGGGCGCACCTGGCTGGCGACCTCGCACAGCCTGATCTTCTCGTCACGCGTGAGCAGGCAGTTCTCGAAGATGACCTTGGAGATCGCCCCGGCCTCGTTGCAGACGGAGACCACGCGCTCCATCTCGTCGGTCACGTAGGCCCAGTTGCCGGCCTTGACCTCGGTGAGGTTGACCACGTAGTCGATCTCGTCCGCACCGGCCGCGAGGGCGTCGCGCGTCTCGAAGACCTTGGTGGCCACGCTCGTCTGCCCGAGCGGGAACGATATGGCCGCGCCCACATGGACGCCGGATCCCGCGAGCAGCTCGGCGCACAGGTGCGTCTGCACCGAGTTGATGGCCACCATCGCGAAGCCCCACTCCCGGGCCTCCGCGCACAGCCGCTCCATGTCAGCACGCGTGGCGTCCGCGTGCAGGTTCGTGTGGTCGACCATACCCGCGAGGTCGGCCAGAGCGTAGCGCGTCATGCTGCCTCCTATCGGCGAATGCTGATGCCGCTCTGCGACCCGACGCTCGCGAACGAGTAGCGCAGCTCGCGCGCGTCGCAGAGGTCCATGAGGTCAACGAGGCCGTTGCCCTCGTCCGCGAGGTAGTCCGCGAGCGACCCCTTGCCGCTCTGCCCCACCACGGCCAGAAGGGTCGGGACCGCGTCCGGCGCGAAGGTCACGCGCAGGCTCATCTCGTCCTCCCCGTAGGCGACGAGCGTCGAGGGGCCCCTGAGGTCCTCGCGCAGCTCGATGCTGCCGTCCTCCCCCTCGAGAAGCGTCATGATCCGGACGTCCCCCGCGTGCTCGAAGCGCGCAACCTCGCAGCCCTGCATGCTGTTCCCTTCTCGCCGAGTCTCCGCTGCCACCACTATAGCCAAACATGTGTTCGAATGCACACTCGTGTGGTGGTACACAGATTCTCCGCACGAGATGGGGCCCCTAGGCGGGTCGGATGACCTCCACGCCGCCCATGTAGGGCACGAGCGCCTCGGGCACCGTCACGGAGCCGTCGGGGTTCTGGTAGTTCTCGAGCACCGCCGCCATCGTGCGGCCCACGGCCAGGCCCGACCCGTTGAGGGTGTGGACGTAGCGCGTGCCCTTGAACTCGGACGCGTCGCGGTAGCGGATGTTGGCGCGGCGGGCCTGAAAGTCCCAGCAGTTGGAGCAGGAGGAGATCTCCTTGTAGGCGTTGTAGCTGGGCAGCCAGACCTCGAGGTCGTAGCACTTGGTGGCCGAGAAGCCCAGGTCGCCGGTGCAGAGCTTGACCACGTGATAGGGCAGGCCCAGCGCCTGGAGCACGGCCTCGGCCTCGGCGACCATGCTCTCGAGCTGGTTCATCGAGTCCTCGGGGCGCGCGAACTTGACCATCTCGACCTTGTCGAACTGGTGCACGCGGATGATGCCGCGCGTGTCGCGCCCGGCCGAGCCCGCCTCCTCGCGGAAGCACGGCGTGAAGGCGGTGTACCACAGCGGGAGCTGCGAGCCGTCGAGCACCTCGTCGCGGTGCAGGTTGGTGAGCACGACCTCGGCCGTGGGGATGAGGTAGAGGTCGGGGTTGACGTGGTAGAGGTCGTCCTCGAACTTGGGCAGCTGACCGGTGCCGAAGAGCGTCTCGTGGTTGGTGATGATGGGCAGCCACCACTCCTTGAAGCCGGCCTTGACGTGCATGTCGATCATGAACGCCGCCAGCGCGCGCTCGAGGCGGGCGCCCAGGCCGCCGAGCACGTAGAAGCGCGTGCCCGCGAGCTTGACGCCGCGGTCGAAGTCGATGATGCCCAGGTCGGGACCGAGGTCCCAGTGCGCCTTGGCCTCGAAGTCAAACTCGCGCGGGGTGCCCCAGCGGCGCACCTCGGGGTTGTCGGAGTCGTCCACGCCGTAGGGCACGGACTCGTGCGGGATGTTGGGGATGGCGGCCACCAGGTCGAAGAGCGCCTGGTCGACCTCGTCGCGCTTGTCGTTGAGCTCGGCGATGCGGTCCTTGTTGGCCGCCACGCGCGCCTTGGCGGCCTCGGCCTCGTCGCGCTTGCCCTCGCGCATGAGCTGGCCGATCTGTTTGGAGACGGCGTTGCGCTCGGCCTGGAGCTTCTCGACCTCGGCGATGACGGAGCGGCGCTCGGCGTCGAGCTCGAAGAAGCGCTCGCGGTCCCAGTGCGCGTTCTGACGTGACGCGCAGGCCTTGTCCACGGCGTCGGGGTTCTCGCGGACGAACTTGATGTCGAGCATGACGGTGGCTCCTCGCTCTTGGGTGTGTGCGGACCGCGCGTTCGGCGCGGCGCTCCAAGTATATACTTGTGCGAGTTGGCCGAGACGCGCTCAGGAGGCAGCATGCAGGCGATCGCAGACTTCTTCACGTGGCTGTTCAGCGACAAGATGGGCGTGGTCTGCCTGATTGCCGGCGGCATCGTGCTGTGCCTCATCATCGCGTTGCTGATGGAGCGCACCACCAAGCGTCGCTACTTCAACCACGAGAAGAGCGAGGGCGACTGGGACCTCTTCGGCGACGACGAGGACGACGAGTAGCGGGGGCTCTCGCCGCGGGCAGCGTTCCCTCTCGCGGCGGGCAGCGTTCCCTCTCGCGGCGGGCGCGCGGCCTTCTCGCCGCGGGCGCGCGACCCGCTTGCCCCTCTCCGCCCCTCTCGCCGTGTCGACACGCTCCTCTCGCCGGCGTTCTCTCCCCTCTCGCCAAACAATCCGCAAAAACTGACTTTTCAGAAACCCAATCGTGCGATTATATGGTTATGAAATCATTTTCTGCGGGTTAATGGCCGGACGGAGGCCAATGGCCGGACGAGAAGGACGTCGAACCCGCCGCGTGGAAGGGAACCGCCATGCGCATCACGTTTGACCTGCTGACCGCGCTCCGGGCGCTGCGCGTCTTCCGCGCCACGGGACGCCCGCTGCCGACCGAGCGCACCACGATGCCCGCGCCCGACCCGAGCCCGCAGAGCCGCTGGACCGCCCGACTCATCCCTCGGGCACGCCTCGGCCTGGGCGCCCCCGACGAGGGCGACGCCCCACTCGACGTCGCGGTTCCCTCCCCCGCCCAGCGCGTGGAGGCGTCGTGCTTCTCGTGCTCCGTCCGCTCGCGCGTCGCGGGGCGGGAGCTCTTCGTGGACCTGGGCGACGGCGTCTTCATCCCCTGCCCGGAGCTGCTGTTCTACGAGCTCGCCGACGTCATGACCCCCGAGGCGCACGCGCTTCTCGCCTACGAGCTCTGCGGCACCTACGCCCGCGACGCCGCCGACCCGCGCCTGGGCGAGACCACCTACGGCGTCTCGCCCGTAACCAGCGTCGAGCGCCTGAGCTCCTTCATCGAGACGCAGAGCCGCGCGAGCCGCGTCACCATGAAGGCGCGCCTCAACCTGCGCCGCGCCGCCGACAACGCGTGGTCGCCCATGGAGGCGGTCGTGGCCCTGATGCTGCGCCTGCCGGTGCACGAGCTGGGCTACGAGTTCGGCGAGGTCGCCCTCAACCGCCGGCACGAGGCGACGCCCGAGCTGGTGCGCGCCGGGGCGCGGGGCTCGCGCGTGCCGGACATCGAGGTCGTTGGCACCCACGTGGGGTTCAACTACGACGGCAGCGGCCACCTCGACCTGGAGTCCATCGCCGAGGCGGCGCTGCGCGGCGAGGAGCGAGACGCCATCAAGAAGGTGCGCGAGAAGCACCGTGACGACATCAGGCGCACGCGCGAGCTGGCGGCACAGGGGTGCGTGGTGTTCCCGCTCACGGCCGCCGACCTCTACGCGCCGGGCGCGCTCGACGCGGTGATGCTCGAGGCGGCCATGACGATGGGCGAGCTCGACGGTCGTTCGCTGGGCGAGATGCGCGTCGCGCTGATGCCGGGCCGGCTCGCCGACACGCGCCAGCAGCTCATCTGGTCGCTGCTGCCCTGGCCGAGCGGGCGGCGCTACGCCCGCGAGCTGCTCCGTCGCTCCCCGTGGGGCTCGACGTCGCTCTGACGCCCCTCGGACGCGATGGCGCGGGCGCCGGGGCTTCTCGCTGCCGGCGCTCGCGTTTTGCCGCTTGTCTGTCCCTCCGTTTCAAAATAACCCACATAATCTGACATCCATAAACCTTAATCCTGCGATTATATGATTATGAAATCATTTTTTGCGGGTTAATCGGGCCTGGCTCGGAGAGGCGGGACGAGAAGCACGTGCGCCGAGGCGAGAAACACGCGCGCCAACCGCGGCGCCCGAAACGCGCGGCAAGAAAAACGGCGGGGCCGTGAGACCCCGCCGCGTCGCTACTCGCTCGTGTCGCTCCCGGTGCCGCCGGTCGTGGACCCGCCGCCGGTCGTCGAGCCGCCGCCGGAAGGCGTCGTCGGCTCCAGCTCCTGGCTCTGCGTGGTCAGCGTGATCGTGCTGCCCTCTGGCGCGGACCCCGACGCGGACTGCGACACCACCACGCCGTCCGTGGGACCGCTGATGTTCACCGTGAAGCCGCTGTTCTCCAGCGCCTGCTTGGCCTGGCTGCCCTTCCAGCCCACCACGTTGGTGACGTTGACGTACTGCACGGGCTCCGGCCCCTGCGAGACCGTAATCGTGACCGTGGATCCCTTGGTCGCGGTCTGGCCCACGCCCGGGCTCACGGCCATGACCGTGCCCGCGGAGTACTCGCTCGAGTAGGCCTGGGTGGAGCTCACCTTGAAGCCGGCGCTCTCCAGGCGCGACTGCGCGCTCGACTCGGAGTCGCCCACCACGTTGGGGATGACCTCGCTGCCGCTGCCGGTCGAGATGTGGTAGGTCACCTTGTCGCCCGCGTGGGCGGTGGAGCCCGCCTCGGTGTCCTGCGAGCTCACGCGACCCTCCTCCACGTCCTCGCTCTCCTCGTCGTCGCCGCGGACGGGTATGAGCCCGTACTTGTCGAGAAGGTCAACGGCCTCCTGCTCCGTCTTGTTCGTGAGGTCGGGGACCTCCACCTCGGCCGCCGGCTCGGGGCCGCGCGACACGCGGAAGTTGATAGTCGTGCCGAGCGGCATCTCGCGGTTGGCCGCCGGGTCCTGGTCCACGACGACGCCCTCCTTGACCGTGTCGCTGTAGACCATCGTGGGCTCGCCCGCCGTGAAGCCGGCGGCCACGATGGCATCCTCGGCCTGCTCGGCGGTCAGCGACGCGAGGTTGGGCACCGTCCCCGTCTGGGTGCCGCCGCCCAGCAGCGTCACCAGCGCCACCACGACCACCGCCACCGCGGCGATCGCCCCCACCACGGCCAGCGCGACCTTGCGCTTGTGCTTGCGCTCGCGCTCGGCCTCCTGCTCGGCGGCCTGGTCGGTGGCGCGCTGCGAGGCGCGGGCCACGCGCGGCATCGACGCGGTGCCGCCCGCCGTCCCGCGCTCGAGCTTGTTGGTGGCCTGGGCTGGCAGCATGGCGGTGGCGCTGTTCACGGCCTGCATGCGCCCAGCGAGGTAGTCCCGCAGGGTCCGGTAGAGCTCGTCGGCCGTCTGGAAGCGGTCAGCCGGGTTCTTCTGCATGCACTTGAGGATGATAGACTCAATCTGCGGGTCCACCGCGGGGTTGAGCTGGCTGGGCGGCTTAGGCTGCTCGTTGACCTGCTTGAGCGCCACCGTGATGGCGTCGTCCCCCTGGAAGGGCACCTGGCCGGTGGCCGCCTCGTACATGACGATGCCGAGGGAGTAGATGTCGGTGGTGGGACCGAGCTCCTTGCCCTGCGTCTGCTCGGGGGAGACGTAGTGCGCGGTGCCGAGCACCGAGTTGTCCTGCGTCAGGTGGCTGTTCTTGGCGCGGGCGATGCCGAAGTCCATCACCTTGATGTTGCCGTCGGGCTGCACCATGATGTTCTGCGGCTTGATGTCGCGGTGGATAATGTCGTGCTTGTGGGCCACCGAGAGCGCCTGGGCGATCTGCGAGCCGATCTGCGCGACCTTCTTGCAGTCGAGCGCCCCGTGCTTGCGGATGCCGCTCTTAAGGTCGGTCCCGCGCAGGTACTCCATGACGATGTAGTAGGTGTCGGCGTCCTTGCCCCAGTCGTAGACGCTCACGATGTAGGGGCTCTGGAGCGCGGCCGCGGCCTGGGCCTCCTGCTTGAAGCGGGCGGCGAACGACGGGTCGTTGGCGTACTGGGGCAGCATCTCCTTGATGGCGACGGTGCGGCCGAGAACCTCGTCGAGGCCGCGGTAGACCGTGGCCATGCCGCCCGCGCCGATCTTGTCCTGTACCTGGTAGCGTCCGCCGAGCACCATCGCTGACATCGTCTCTCCCATTCCACGCGGTCGCCCGCGTTATCTCTGAGCGGTCCCGACCGGTCCCGCGACTTGTCCCTCTCGCCCGCCGAGCGGCGGGCCCCTCTCAGCTTCCCGCGCCGGCCGCCTGCACGCGCAGCGCCGCCGCCAGCACCCTGCCGGCGATCCCGGCGGCCTCGCCCTCGACGTCCGTGCCGTGACCCTCCACGCACACGGCGATCGCGAGCGTGGGGCTGTCGTAGGGCGCGAAGCCCACGAACAGCGAGTTCACGTTGCCGCCGCCGACCTCGGCGGTGCCGGTCTTGCCCGCCACGCGCGTGCCCGAGACCCGCGCCGAGACGCCGGTGCCGTTCTCGACCACGCCGAGCATGGCCTCCTTGACCTGGTTCGCCGTGTCGGCCGAGACCACCTGTCCGAGCGAGCGCGGCGTGGTCTTGGACGTGACCACGCCCTCGGGCGAGAGCACGTGGTCGACCACGTACGGGTCCATCGCCACGCCGCCGTTGGCCATGGCCTGCGCCATCACCGCGAGCTGCATGACCGTGGCCTGCGGCCCCGCGGGGCTGCTGTGCTGGCCCACGGGCTGGCCGCAGGCGGCCCAGGCGGTCTCCCACTCCGTCATCTCGGACGGCTCGGGCATGAGCGACGCGAGGGTCGAGAAGTCCTGGCCGATCTGCGTGCCGAAGCCGAACGCGTTGGCGTAGCTCACCAGGGTGTTCGCCCCCACGCGGTCGCCCACCTGCGCGAACGCGGTGTTCGAGGAGAGCTCGAACGCGCGCTCGAGCGAGACGCTGCCGAAGTCGTCGCCGCCGTAGTTGGTCACGTCGGCCCCGCCGATCTGGATCGTGGACGGCGCGGAGTAGGTGTCCGTGAGCGACGACGCCCCGGAGTCGAGCGCGGCGGCGAGCGTGAGCACCTTGAAGGTGGAGCCCGGGGCGTAGAGCGCCTGCGTGGAGCGGTCGAGCAGCTCGCCGCCCGAGCCCGAGGAGATGATGTCGCCGAGCTGGTCCACCGTGTAGGTGGGCGACGACGCCTTGGCGAGCACCGCGCCCGTGGACGGGTCGAGCACCACGATGGCGCCCGTGTAGCCGTCGAGCGCCTGCTCGGCGGCGCGCTGGATCTGCGAGTTGATGGTCAGCGCCACCGTGGAGCCGGGCTGCGCCACGCCGGCCATCGAGTACAGGGCGCTCCGCCAGTTGGAGTAGTCGCGCCGGCCGGTGAGCGTCTCGTTCATCGACGCCTCGACGCCCGCGCTGCCGTACTGCGTGGACAGGTAGCCCACCGTGTGGCGCGCGAGCGTGCCCTGCGGGTAGGTGCGCGCGTAGGTGCCGTCCTCCTGCTGGACGCTCTCGGCCAGCGTCACGCCGTCGGAGGTGATGATCGCCCCGCGCTGCACGTAGGCGCTCCGCGCGATGGTGTGGTTGTTGCTGGGCAGGTTCTGGATGCGCTCGGCGTCCACCTGCTGCAGGTAGGTCAGGTTGGCCACGAGCGCGGCAAAGAGCAGCGAGAAGACCGTGATGAGGCTCGTCAGGCGCTTGCCCAGCGCCACGCGGCCGAGCACGCCGGACTCGGCCGTGGTGAGGCCGAAGTGACCGCGCGCGTGGCTGCCGTGGACCACCGAGGCGGCGTGGGCGCCGACGGCGGACATCTGGCCGGTGAGCGCGAGCACCGGGTCCCGGCCGGAGCTCTCGGAGTCGCGCGCGCTGCGCATCTCGGTCTCGCGGCCCGTGCCCTCGTCGCCGGCGCGCAGGAGCAGCCCCACGATGAGGAAGCTGGCGAGAAGCGACGTGCCGCCCTGGCTCATGAAGGGCAGCGTCACGCCCGTGAGGGGCAGCAGCTTGGTGACGCCGCCCACGATGAGGAACGCCTGGAACGAGATGGCGCAGGTCAGGCCGACCGCCGCGAAGGCCGAGCAGTCGGACTTGGCGCGGGCGGCGGTGGCCAGGCCGCGGACCGTGAAGAGCAGGAACAGGATCAGGATGGCCGAGGACCCCAGAAGGCCCATCTCCTCCGCGATGGCCGAGAAGATGAAGTCGCTCTCGACGACCGGGATGAGCGTGGGGAGGCCCTTGCCGATGCCGGTCCCCACCAGCCCGCCGTCGGCGATCGAGTAGAGCGACTGCACGATCTGGTAGCCGCCGGTGGCGGCCGACGACCATGGGTCGATCCAGATGTTGACGCGGTTCTGGACGTGCCCGAAGAGGTGGTAGCAGGCCACGCCGCCCACGGCGAGCAGGAGCAGGCTCACCACCACGTAGCTCGCGCGGCCGGTGGCCACGTAGAGCATGATGACGAAGAAGCTGAAGAACAGCAGGGCGCTGCCGAGGTCCGTCTCGAAGACCACGATCAGCAGGCTCACTCCCCACATGACGAGCAGCGGCAGCAGCATCCGCACGCGCGGGACGCTGAACGGCCCCACCCGACGCATCGACGCCGAGAGCGCCTCGCGGTTGGTGGCCAGGTAGAAGGCCAGGAACAGCGCGATCAGGATCTTGGCGAACTCGCCGGGCTGGAAGCCGAAGCCGCCGATGTAGATCCAGAGCTTGGAGCCGCCCTGCTCGGTGCCCACGATCATGGGCAGGACGAGCAGGACCACGCCTATGAGCCCGAGCGTGTACTTGTAGTCGGCGAGCGCGTCGAGGTCGCGCACCACCACGAGCACGCCCACCATCGCCGCGACCGAGAGGAACAGCCAGATCACCTGGTTGACCGCCAGGTCGGGCGAGAGGCGCGTGAGGAACGTGATGCCCACGCCCGAGAGCAGGAAGACGATGGGCAGCATCGCCGGGTCGGCGCCCGGGGCGAGGAAGCGGATGGCCACGTGCGCGGCGGCGAACGCGGCGAACAGCCCCAGCGGCACGCCCAGCGTGGAGAGGGTGAGCGGCGCGTTGGAGTTCATCACGTAGAGGGCATAGAGCAGGACCACCGGCACGGCGGCGAGGCACAGCAGGAAGAGCTCGGTGTTGCGGCGCCCGTGGCCGTGGGCGGCCGGGGCCGCCGAGGGCGCGGGGGCCGAGACCATCGCCTCCACGGCGGCGCGCGACTGCGCGCCCACGCGTCTCATCCTGCGCATCACTGGCCACCCCCCTCGCCCTGATCGGCCGGGGCCGCGTCGGCGGTGCCGCCGTCCTGGCCGCTCGCGACGACGTCACCGTCCGTCTCGGAGCGGGCCGTCTCGGCGACCTCGGCCGCCTGCGTCCGCTCGTAGTCGATCTGTGTGTGGTAGGCGTCGATGGCCTCACGGCCCGCCTCCTCGCTCTCCACGCGGATGCCCGAGCGGAGCTGGTCCTGGACCGAGGTCGGGAGGTCCGCCAGCTCGACGGCGCTCGTCCCCACCAGCTCGCTCAGTGGGATGCCCAGCACCTCCCCGCTGATGCCGCGGTACAGGCCCACGGTCGAGCCGTTGACGCCGAGGTACCACTCGCTGCGGATGAACACGAACGAGCTCACCACCACGACCGCCAGCACGGCCGCGATGACGCCCGTGACGCCGAGCGCGCGGCGCAGCAGCCGCCGGCGCTGCGCCTCGGCGACGCCGTCGTCGAGCACGTCGACGACGACCACCGTGACGTTGTCCGAGCCGCCGGCGGTCAGCGCGGCGGCCACGAGGTTGTCGGCCGCCTGCTGCGGCGTGGCGCTCGACACCGCGAGCGCCTCGATCTCGCTGTCGGGGATCATGGACGAGAGGCCGTCCGAGCACAGGATCACGCGGTCCCCGTCCGTGACCTCGAGCGTGAAGTGGTCGGCGTACATGTCGGGGTCCGACCCCAGCGCGCGGGTGATGATCGAGCGCGAGGGGTGCGTGCGCGCCTCGTCGGCCGTGATCTGGCCCGAGTCCACGAGCTCCTCCACGTAGGAGTGGTCGTGCGTCACGCGCACGAGGGTGCCGTGGTGCAGGACGTAGGCGCGCGAGTCCCCCACATGCGCCACGGCCATGCGGTTGCGCTCGAAGAGCACGGCGGTGGCGGTGCACCCCATGCCCGGCTTGCCGATGCCCTCCTCGGCCGCGTGGATGACCGCGTCGTTGGCCGCCTCCACAGCCGCGCCAAGAAGCACGTCGTCAGCGGTGCCGGGGGCGCGCCCGCCGATGGTCTCCACGGCGATCGAGCTCGCGACCTCGCCGGCCGCGTGGCCACCCATGCCGTCGGACACCACGAACAGCGGCGCCTGGAGAAGGAAGGAGTCCTCGTTGTGCCCGCGGACCAGGCCCACGTCGCTGCGGGCGCCCCACGACACGAAGCCGTTGGCGCCGCTCACGGCGTCGGCGCCCGCGCGGCCCTCCACGGACATCTCCGCGCGTCCGGGGGCGTTGGCGGGCTCCTGCGAAACGACCGTCTGCTCCTCGGGCGCCGTCATCCGCGGCTCACTCGCATGATGGTGTCGCCCACCTGGATCTCGTCGTTCTCGCGCAGGGTGACGGGCTGGTCGATGAGGTGCCCGTTGACGAGGGTGCCGTTGGTGGAGCCGAGGTCCTCGAGGACGAGCGCCGGACCCTGGAGCGCGAGGCGCGCGTGCGTGGACGAGACGTACGGCTCGTCGATCACGATGTCCGAGGACGGGGAGCGACCCACGACCACCGGGCCGAGGATGTCCACGTGCAGGCCGCGGAGCTGACGGGTGCCCTTCTCGACGTCAACCGCCCAGATGGCCGCGTCCCGGCGCTGCCCGCGCACCAGGCCCACGCCGGTGCGCATGCAGGCGAACAGGAACAGGTACAGGACGACGACGAGGAGCACGCGCCCCGCGAACAGCACGAGGTCGATCATCGCGGGTTCTCCCTGAACTCGAGGTTCACGAGGCCGAGGGTGATGAGGTCGCCGTCACGCAGGATGCAGTCGCGGACGTCGACGTCGTTGACGAGGGTGCCGTTGGTGGAGCCGAGGTCGGTGATGCGCCAGTCACGCCCGTCGAAGCTGAGCTCCGCGTGGCGGCGGCTGACGTTGGGGTCGCGCAGGACCACGCCGGCCTGCGAGCGCTCGCGGCCGATGACGGTCGACGGGGCCTGGGCGGTGTAGGTGCGACCGGTCTGGCGGTCGATGAGCAGGCAGGACGCCGCGCGGGCGGCGGCGTGCGCGGGCTGGGCCGCGACGTGGGCAGGCTGGGCCGCGCGGGGGTTCACCAGCGGCACGTTGCGGCGCTGGGTCTGTGGCACGGGCACCGCCCCGGGGCCCGCCGGCGCCACCACGGCGGCGGGGTCGGCAAGCGGCAGCGGCATCGGCGTGGACTCGGACGCGGCGGCCACGGGCATGGGCTCCGCCAGGTCGGACGGCATGACGTCCAGGCCGTTGGGCTCCTCGGGCACGGACGGGACCGTGAGGGGCACGAGCTCCGGCTCGACGGGCGCCGGGATCGGGGCGGGCGCGGGGGCCTGCGCGGGCGCGGCGGAGCGGCGCGAGCGCGGGTGGACCTGGGCCGCGGCGCCGCCGGCGCTTGAGTTGCCCGCCAGGAAGGCGCGCTCCTCCTCGCGCAGGCGCGCGAGCGTGCCGGCGTCGACGTTCTCGGCGAAGACCGCGAACTTGCCCGACTTGAGGCCCGGGTCGACCATGAAGCGCACGAGCGGCTCGCCCACGAAGGCGTAGCCCCTCTTCTGGGCCTGCGCGGTCACGAACGACGCGGTCTCGTAGGTGATCTGCTCGTAGAGCGGGCGCATCAGCGAGTCGTCGGTGGCCGAGACGAGCACCGTGTAGAGCGCGGGCGCGGTGTCCACGCCGTCGATCTCGAAGGTCTCGTTCTCCATCTCGCGCGCGGCGCGCTTGGCGAGCTTCTTGAACGAGAAGGGCTCGGTGTATCCCTGCGGCGCGGCACCGAAGACGGAGCCGATGCGCGCCTCGAAGTCACTCATAAAACTCATGTGAACATGCCTTCCTGGTCCTCGTAGAGCGGGCCTCTCAGGACTGTCGCTACGCACAGAAGCACACTTAAGAGTACCGCAAGCACCACCACGACCCCGTCGGGGGCGGCCCATATACCGCCATTCTCCACGCCGGCGGCCACAGCGGCGGCGCCTATCAGGCACGCGGCGCCCAGGACCTGGCCCGCGATGCCGGCCGCGACCGAGCCCCGCAGCGCCACGGCGGACGACGCGGCGGCGCACGCCACCGACCCGGCGAGAAGCGCCCAGAAGCCGGGGTCACCGGCGTCGGCAGCGAGCGCGGGGAGAAGCGCGGCGGGCGAGAAGCCCAGCGCGACGGCGTGGCGGAAGAGCGCGCCCACCACGTAGCCGACCGCGGCCGTGGCCGCCGCCGGGCCGGGGTCGAGCGCGTAGCCCGCCAGCGCGGCGCCGCTCGTCGGCGACGGCAGGCAGCACGGCAGCAGCAGCGCGAGCGAGCCCAGGCGGTCGCGCAGCCCCGCCGCGACCCACCACGCACCCGTGGCCAGGGCCACCGCGAGCGCCGGGACAAGGGCGGCGGCGGTCCCGCCCGGGGCCGAGGTGACCAGCGCCGCCACGAGCGCGGCCGCGAGCGCCGGGGCGGCGAGCGGGGTCCACAGGGCGCTCGCGAGCGCGACGACGACCGGGGCAGCCGCGGCGACCGGGGCCGGGAGCCCGACGATCGCCGGCACCACGAGACGCAGGGTCGCAAACGCGGCGAGCGCCGTGGCGGCGCGGGCGGCGGCCCCCTCCGGGAGGCGCACGACCCTCGGCTCGCGCGGACGCGCGACGAACGGGCGCACGTCCTGCTCGTCGTCCCGCTCGGCCTGGCCCACGAGGTCGCGCAGGGACGCGGCGCCCGCCTCGGCGTCGCCGAGCAGCGGGGCGAGCTCGTCCACCAGCGCCGCGGCGTCGGCCGTTCGGGCGGCCGGCGCGGGCGCGAGCTGCTCGGCCAGGAGCGGCTCCACCCCGGGGTCGAGCCCGGGGCAGAGCTTGGAGAGCCGGCCGGGGCCGCGCGCGATGCGCTTGAGGGACTCCTCGGCGGTTCTCGCCAGGAAGGGGTCGCTCCCCGTGAGCGCCTGCCACACGACCACGGCCAGCGAGAACACGTCGGTGCGCTCGTCCACGAGGTCGCCCTCGATCTGCTCGGGGGGCATGTAGCCCACGGTGCCCCCGCGCGCGTCGCCGTAGCCGGCCGCCGAGGCGAGCGAGGCCATGCCAAAGTCGGCCAGCTTCACCGTGCCCTGGCGGTCGATCATGATGTTGGTGGGCTTGATGTCCAGGTGCAGCACGCGGTTCTCGTGCGCGTAGGCCAGCGCGCGACCGACCGAGGCCGCCACGTGGGCGCACTCGTCGGGGGTGAGCCGGCCGCCCTCCACGCGGGCGAGAAGCTCCGCGAGGTTGAGGCCGTCGACGTACTCCATGACAAGGTAGGCGTAGGTGCCGTCGGCCTCGAAGTCGTAGACGGCGACGATGTTGGGGTGGCCCAGCATGCAGGCCGTGCGCGCCTCGGAGAGCGCCTCCTCGGCCGTGGTGGGCGCGGCGCCCGCGAGCGGCATGCGCTTGATGGCCACGCGGCGCTGCAGGCGCAGGTCCCAGCAGGTGCACACGGTGCCGAAGCCGCCGGTGCCGCGGCGTTCGAGCACCCGGTAGCGGCCGAGCAGGACCTCGTCGCGCGGCTGGTCGTCGTCGGGCGCGCCCGGCGCGGTGCGTACCCTGGTGGGGTCGTCGCTCAAGCTCCCTCCTCGACGTCGGTGGCATGGAACGGCGGTTGATGGGGACATTCTACCCCCGTGGGCTCGCGGCAGAAAAATTGGTTGGCATCGGGCGGGGGATGCGGTAAGATATCCCAGCACGCGGGCGTGGCGGAATTGGCAGACGCGTACGGTTCAGGTCCGTATGGGGGCAACTCCATGAAGGTTCAAGTCCTTTCGCCCGCACCATGAGAGAACGGCCCCGACCTCGGTCGGGGCCTTTTTCATGCCGCGGCGCACTGCATGCCCCGTGACCCCTCGCGCGTCCTTCTCGCCGGCACACAATTCGTGTATTTGTGTGCCGCCTCGCCCAAATAACCCGCAAAAATTGATTTCATAATCATATAATTGCAGGATTAAGGTTTGTGAATGTCAGATTTTGCGGGTTAATGGAAGAGGAGGGGTCCGGCGAGGGCGGGGTCGGGAGGCACAAGGGCGGGGCGGCAGGGGCAGGACCGGAAGGAGCGAGGATGGGGACCGAGGCCGGCAGGGGTGAAAGAGCGCGCAAAACAAAGCAGGTCAGAGGCGTTTACCACCTCTGACCTGCTAATTTTCTGGTGCCCCCGGGCCGATTCGAACGGCCGACACCCGCTTTAGGAGAGCGGTGCTCTATCCCCTGAGCTACGAAGGCGTGTGGGCCATTCTAACACCACCGCGCGGGCGGCGAGAAGGGCGCCCCGTCAAGAAGGGCGCCCGGTCGAGAAGCCCGTCCCGCGCACCCCGGCGCGGTGCCCTACTTCTTCCGCGCGGCCTTCCTCTCGGCACGCTCCGCGGCATGCTTCTCCTCCGCCGCGCGCTCGCGCTCGTAGAGGTCGAGCAGCTTCTTGTCCGTGAGCCCCGACACGCGGGCCTGCGCCTGCTTGCGGAACGGGCGGCGCTTGGCGAAGTCGTAGACGATGCCCGCGATGATGAACACGTACGCCAGGACGAGCGTGCCCGCGCCGGCGGCGCCCGCCGGACTCGAGATGTCGGTCGTGCCGCCGGTGGCCCAGTTGATCGCCAGCGAGATGACCGCCAGGCCAAAGCCCACGCCCACGAAGACCCAGAAGGTGCGCTCGGTCTTGCGGTAGCCGTCGATCCCACGCAGCACGGCGTCGTAGACGCGGTTGCGCAGGTCGGACTCCTCGCGCTCGCGGCGCTTGCGCTCCTTCTTCTGCTCCTTGGTCTCGCCGGCGCCCCCGAAGAGCCCGCCGCCGGCGCCCGCGGACGACGAGCTCGCCGTGCGCACCGACGACGCGGCCTCGCGCGCCGGGCGCGCCTTGGCGGCGGAGCTGCGCGAGAACCCGTGCCTCTCGTCCTCGCCGCCGGTCACGGCCTCGGCCTCCTTCTTGGGGCGGCCGACGACGTTGCCCTCGGCCTCGCGGCGGGCACCCTCGATGGTATCGCGAAGTGACATGACTCTCCTTAGCCCCTGACGGGCGCGAACTCGGTTCCGGTGATGATCTTGAAGGCCTCCTCGTAGCGCGCGGAGGTGCCGGCGATGACCTCGGCCGGGATGCGCGGCGGCTCGCCGGTCATGTCCCAGTTGGCGCGCAGCCAGTCGCGGACGTACTGCTTGTCGTAGCTCGGCTGGACCTTGCCCTCCTCGTAGCCCTCGACGGGCCAGAAGCGGCTTGAGTCCGGCGTGAGGCACTCGTCGATGAGCGTGAGCTGCCCGTCGATGAAGCCGAACTCGAACTTGGTGTCGGCGATGATGATGCCCTGCTCGGCGGCGTAGTCGGCCGCGGCCTTGTAGATGGCCAGCGAGGCGTCGCGCAGCTGCTCGGCCACCTCGGTGCCCACGATCTCGCAGCAGCGCTCGAAGGAGATGTTCTCGTCGTGGTCGCCCAGCTCGGCCTTGGTGGACGGGGTGAAGATCGGCTCGGGCAGCTTGGAGGCCTCGGTCAGGCCCTCCGGCAGCTTGATGCCGCAGACGGTGCCGTCCTCGTCGTAGGTCTTCTTGCCCGACCCGGTGAGGTAGCCGCGCACGATGCACTCGATGGGCACGGTCTGCGCCTTCTTGACCAGCATGGAGCGGCCGGCCAGGTAGTCGGCGTAGGGCGCGAACTCCTCGGGCAGGTCGGCCACGTCGCAGCTGATCATGTGGTTGGGGATGAGGTCGGCGAAGCGCTCGAACCAGAACGCCGAGATGCGCGTGAGCACCTCGCCCTTGTGCGGGATCTCGTCGGGCAGGATGAAGTCGTACGCGCTGATGCGGTCGGACGCCACCATGAGCAGGCGGTCCCCGCAGTCGTAGATGTCGCGCACCTTGCCGTGCGAGTCAGGGCGAAGTTGCATCTCAGCCATCCCGGCCACCTTCCGTCGGATTTTCACTCAACGTACGAGTATAGCGCGGCGAGAAGGACGGCTGGGCCGGCGAGAGGCGCCGGGCGCGGCGCGCCCTCACTTCTCCTTGGACCGCTCGCGGCCGCGGCGCAGCGGGATGCGCAGCGTGAAGGTGGTGCCCCGGCCGAGCTCGGACTCCACCAGGATCGTGCCGTTGTGGCGGTCCACGATCTCCTTGGTGATGGCCAGGCCCACGCCCAGGCCGCCCGACTCGCGCTCGCGGCTCACGTCCGAGCGCCAGAAGCGCGCGAACGTCTGCGGGATGTCCTCCTTGGCGATGCCGATGCCGGTGTCCTGCACGGCGATGAGCGCGTCGGAGTGGTCCTGGCGCAGCGAGACCTTCACCCAGCCGTCGGCGTTGGTGTAGCGCATGGCGTTGCTCATCAGGTTGACGATGGCCTCGCGCAGCAGGTCCGGGTCCACGTCGGCGCTGAGCTCGCCGTGGGGCGTGTCGTCCACGAAGCGCAGGTGGAGGCCGCGCTCGTGGAAGAGCTGGTGCTGCGAGGTCACCAGGTTGCGCACGAGGTACACCAGGTCGGTGCGCTCGACCTTGAGCTCGGTGGTGCCGTTCTCCAGCCGCGACAGCTTGAGCATCGCGTCGATGAGGCGCGAGAGGCGGCGCACCTCGCCGGCCACGACCTCGAGGTGCTCGTCGTCGGCGGGGAGCACGCCGTCCTGCATGGCCTCCACGGTGGCCTGCATGGCCATGAGCGGCGTGCGCAGCTCATGGGCCACGTCGCCGGTGAGGCGGTGCTCGAGCTTGAGGTCGCGCTCGATGGTGGTGGCCATGTCGTCGAACGTCTCGCCGAGCTGGCCCACCTCGTCGGGTCCGGTGACCTGCGAGCGGGCGGTGAGGTCGCCGTTTCTGATCTGCCGCGCCGTGGAGGTGATGCGCTGGATGGGCCGCGCGATGCCGCGCGAGACGAAGTAGCCGATCACGCAGGCGATGAGGGCGGCGATGGCTGCGGCCGTGGCCACGGCGCCGTAGGAGTTGGAGCGGAACGCCGAGTCGCTCTTGGTGAGCAGGGCCTCGGAGCCGAGCGCCCACATGCTCACGGTGCCCACCACCTCGCCGTCGGGCGCGGTGATGCTGGCGCTCACGAGCGCGTCCTCCGAGGTGGGCGCAACGGCGGGCACGCGCGCGGGCGCGCGGCCGGAGGACGAGGGCGCCGTCGCCCAGGTGTCGTCATAGAGCACGGTGCCGTCGGCAGCGGTGACCTGCACCACGATGTCGGCCGAAAGCGCCGAGGCGGACTCGGCCGCCGCGGCCACCTCCTCGTCGAGCTCGCCGCGCTGCGCGTAGGCGGCCGAGATGGACGCCGCCGTGGAGTCCGCGATGTCCTGCATGTTCTGGCGCGTGTAGGCCATGAACTGGCCCTCCCACACAAACGCCAGCACCACGGCCAACACGAGCGCGGTCATGATGGCCGTGAGCGCGAAGGCCATGGTCAGGCTCGTCACGTAGTGACGGCCGCCCTTGGGACGCGGCTTGATGGTGTTCCAGGACGCAGACGACGAGGGCGAGGTGCGGCCCTCGGGCGGCTCGTCGGAGCCGGGGCCGTCGCCCGTGACGAAGCGCGCGGACAACGCGGCGCCCTACTTGGACGCCTGCTCGGCGGGCTTCTCGGACGCCTCGAAGCGGTAGCCAACGCCGTGGACGGTGTAGAGCCAGCGCGGGTTGCGCGGGTCATCGCCCAGCTTGGCGCGGAGGTTCTTGACGTGGGAGTCGATGGTGCGCTCGTAGCCCTCGAAGTCGTAGCCGAGGACCTTCTCGACGAGCTCCATACGCGTGTAGACGCGGCCCGGGTAGCGCGCGAGGGTGGTGAGCAGCTTGAACTCGGACGCGGTGAGGTCGACCTCGCGGCCCTCCACGAGCACCTTGTGGCCCGAGATGTCGATCACCAGGTCGCCGAAGTCGAGGGTCTCGAGCGCGGGCTCGGCCTCGGTGTGGGCGCGGCGCAGCAGGGCGCGCACGCGGGCCACGAGCTCGCGCGGCGAGAAGGGCTTGATCAGGTAGTCGTCGGCGCCGAGCTCCAGGCCGATGATGCGGTCCTCCACCTCGCCCTTGGCGGTGAGCATGATGATGGGGACGTTGGAGGTCTCGCGGATGGCGCGGCAGACGCGCTCGCCCGAGAGCTTGGGGAGCATGAGGTCGAGGATCACGAGGTCGAAGCTGTGCTTCTCGAACTCCTCCACCGCGCTCTGGCCGTCGCCCACGCCGCGCACGATGTAGCCCTCGCGCTCGAGATAGGCCGCCACGGCGTCGCGGATGGCCTTCTCGTCCTCGACCAGCAGGATCTTCTTCTCGTCCGAAGCCATCTTGGCCTCCCATGCGTCTTCTCGGTGCCGGAACCCAACCGGAACGGCTCTAGTGTACCCCACCCATCCGCCGGGGATGCGCGCTCACAGGCGGAAGGTCCTCACGGACACGGAAGCGGGGTAGCCGGTGTCGGCGTCCTTGACCGTGGCGAAGGTCGCAAAGAGGTCGCACTCGCCGGCGCGCGCCGGGTACTCGCCGTAGTCCACCGAGCGGTCGGCCGAGGCGAGCGTCGCGTACTGGCGCTTGGCGAGGTCGATCACGAAGTAGGAGGCGTTGCTCTTGATGACGAAGACGTCCCCCTTGCCGCAGCCCCCCTCGGAGGGCTCGCGGTTCAGCCGGAAGAAGCCGCCGTCCGAGGTGCCCATGTAGGTGCCCATCTGGCCGAGGAGCCCGCCGGTGCTGTAGCTCGCCTCAACGGAGACGAGGAAGCGGTCGCCCACGCGGCTCGCGCGGAACGGGCGCACGGACTGTGGCATCACGAGCTGGTCGACGCGGGTCGCCAGGTCGTCCGAGACCGAGTACGCCGTCACCCCGTAGTAGACGCCCTCGTCCGCACGGACGCGGGGCGTGAGCACCACGTTGTCCCCGGACACCGTGGGCGTCGTCGCAAAGCGCCCCGGCGACTCGACCACGGCCTGCGCCTGGTCGTCACCGGTGTGCCAGACGTAGCAGTGGGAGCTCTCGCCGGTGCGCGAGCCGGAGGCCGAGGGCTGGACCTGCCAGATGACCGTGTCGCCCGAGACGGCGAGCGGGGCGGGATCGTAGTTGGCGTCGCCCTCCCACAGCGTGGAGACGTCGGAGTCGAGCTCGCCGCCCGAGAAGGACGCGGCGTAGAGCTTCCAGGCGCGCGTGGTGAGGTCGAGCTCGACCCAGGCGTAGGCCCTGTCGGAGCAGCGCACGTCGAGAATGACCGTGTTGGCGCCGGGGCCCACGGGGGCCGAGACCACCTCGGAGAGCGCGCCCGAGACCAGCGAGAGCGCCGAGCCCTTGACCATCGGCGTGGCGGACGAGCCCGCCGTGGTCACGGGGACCCAGCTGCCCTCGGCTGGGTGCAGGACGTTGCCCACCGGCAGCGTCCAGCTGGCCTCGACGGCGGGCGCGATGTCGGCGGCCTCGAACGTGTCAAGGACGCTCTCGGCGGAGTCCGCGTCCACGACCACCGGGTCGGAGGTCTCCTCGTCGGCCGTGTGCGTGCAGCCCGAGAGAACGCCGACGGCGGTGGCGACCGCCGCGCCGGCGGCGGCCGTCTTGAACAGCGAGCGCCTGGTGAGCCGCGGCGCGCGCACGCTAGGCCCCCGCGCTCTCCGTGGCCGCCACGAGCGCCTTGGAAAGCTGGTCGGCGCAGGAGGTCTTGCGCGGGCCGCAGGTGTTGCCCGCGAGGATGCCCACGATCTCGTCTACGGGGTGGCCGGCCACGAGCTTGCCCACGGCCTTGAGGTTGCCGTTGCAGCCGCCCTCGAACGACACGTGCTCGATGGTCCTGCCGTCGTCCGACAGGTCGATGTGGATGGCACGCGAGCAGACGCCGCGCGGCGTGTAGTCAAAGTGACGCATGTGCTCCCTCTCTTGTTGCGGTCCCACCAGTATACCCAGCCGCCCCGCGGGCGCGGCGGGATGCGACGCGGGGAGGGGGCCTACTCGAAGCTGAGCTCCTCCAGGCGCTTGAAGACGGTGTCCACGCGCGAGAGGAAGCTCCAGGGGTCAAAGATGCGATCAAGCTCCTCGGAGCTCACCGTGCAGCGCGGGTCCGCCTCGAGCTTCTCGCGGAACGTGGTGCCGCCGGCGCACTGCTGCACCTCTCGCCATGTAGCCATGGCGTTCTCCTGCACGATGGCGTAGGCCTCCTCGCGCGTGATGCCGGTCTCCACCAGGGCGAGCAGGACCTTGGACGAGAAGATCAGGCCGCGGGTCTTGTTGAGGTTGGCCTTCATCTGCTCGGGGTAGAGGATGAGGCCGTCCACCACGCGGATGAGGCACTGGAACATGTGGTCGAGGGCGATGAAGCTGTCGGCCTGGGCCACGCGCTCGGCGGAGCTGTGGCTGATGTCGCGCTCGTGCCAGAGGGCCACGTTGTCAAAGGCCACCTGCGCGTTGGCCTTCACCACGCGGCTGAGGCCGCAGACCTTCTCCATGGTGATGGGGTTGCGCTTGTGCGGCATGGCGCTGGAGCCCTTCTGACCCTTCTTGAACGGCTCCTCGGCCTCCAGGGTGTCGGTCTTCTGGAGGTTGCGGATCTCGGTGGCGATGCGCTCGCAGGTGGCCGCCGTGGTGGCGAGCACACCGGCCAGGTAAGCGTGGTGGTCGCGGCTGATGACCTGCGTGGAGAGCGGGTCGTGAACGAGGCCCAGGTGCTCGCAGACGTACTCCTCCACGAACGGGTCGATGGAGGAGTAGGTGCCCACCGCACCCGAGATGGCGCCAAAGGCCACGTTCTTGCGCGCGTCGATCAGGCGGTCGAGGTCGCGCCTGAGCTCCCAGGCCCAGCTGCCGAACTTCATGCCAAAGGTCATGGGCTCGGCGTGGATGCCGTGCGTGCGGCCCACGCAGAGGGTGTCACGCTCCTCGAAGGCGCGGCGCTTGCAGATCTCTCCGAGCTTGCGGACGTCCTCGATGATGAGGTCGCACGCCTGGGTGAGCTGGTAGCAGAGGGCCGTGTCGCCGAGGTCCGAGGAGGTCATGCCAAAGTGGACCCAGCGGCTGGGCTTGGGCTCGCCCTCGGGGACGTCGCGGTCGATGTACTCGCCCATGTTGGTGAGGAAGGCGATGACGTCGTGGTTGGTGACGGCCTCGATGGCGTCGACCTCCTCCTTGTTGAAGTCCGCGTGCTCGCGGATCCACGCGGCCTCCTCGCGCGTGATGCCGATCTTGCCCATCTCGGCGTGCGCCTCGCAGGCCAGGACCTCGATCTCCTGCCAGATGCGGTACTTGTTCTCAAGCGAGAAGATGTGGCCCATCTCGGGACGGGTGTAGCGGTCAATCATTGAGGCCTCCTCGGCGTCTGCGGCGAGTACGAGTTCGATTCTACCGCACGCCGGTCGCACGCCCTTCTCGCCGCGCGTTTCTCGCTCGCTCTTCTCACCCGTCCTTCTCGATAACCCGCAAAAACTGACATCCACAAACCTTAATCCTGCGATTATATGAATATGAAATCATTTTTTGCGGGTTGTTTGGGAAGGACGGCACACAATTCGTGCATTTGTGCGCCGTCGAGAGGGACCCGGATGATGAGAAGGACCGCGCGGCGAGAGGGGCGGCCCGAACAGAAACGGCCGGGCACGTGACCCGGCCGAAACGATCCTGGTGGAGACGATGGGGTTCGAACCCACGGCCTCAGGCTTGCAAAGCCCGCGCTCTCCCAGCTGAGCTACGTCCCCTCTGGGTCCAGCGGGCACGCCGCCGGAAAATAATAATCGCCCCAGCGGCGACTCGGCTAACGCTGGGGCGACTATTGTCAGGAAGTGGTGGGCCTGACAAGGTTCGAACTTGTGACCTCCCGGTTATCAGCCGGACGCTCTGACCAACTGAGCTACAGGCCCAACGCAAGGAGATATATTACACAGGCCGGCGCCCGCGGTCAACGACTTTTTCGATTTCTCGAACAAGTTTGCTCGAGCGTTGCGCGGGACCCGTGAATGGGTAGGATATGCGAGCAAGGAATCGAAAGGGGTCACGTGCTGAGAAGGATGGACATAGAGAGCGTCGTCGTCGGAGGGGGCACGGTGGCCTCGCTGGTGGTGCTGTAGGCGGCGGGACAGGCGGGAAAAAGGGGAGTTATGACGATTCCCTCCCTTATTTGA
>NZ_CBIFYV010000071.1:0-13165 GCF_966187215.1 Thermophilibacter sp. | reverse complement strand
GGCGCCGCGGCGCTTTGCCCACATGGAGCGGCTGGAGCCCGTCCGCTGCCACGGCAGCTGGGACGGCGCGGCGGTGGCCGAGGCTCTGGCGCGCGCGCTCGCGGAGCGGGGCTGCGCGGTGACCTACAACCACCCCATCTGGAGCCGCGTGGAGCCGGGCGAGTTCTGCGACGTGCCCGGGTTCTTTGCGCTCGAGGTCTTCAACTACGACACGGTGAACGAGTCCGGCACGGGCCTTGACACCACCTACTGGGACCTCATGCTGCGTCGCGGCCGGCGCGTCATGGGCTTTGCCTCGGACGACAACCACAACGAGGGCCTCTTCGACGACGCCTTTGGCGGCTGGGTGGTGGTGCGCGCGGAGGCCCTCACGCGCGACGCCGTGGTGCGCGCGCTGCTGGCCGGCGACTACTACTCGTCGAGCGGACCGGAGCTCGCGGCGTGGGGCGTCGAGGACGGCCGCGTCTGGGTTGAGTGCAGCCCGTGCGAGCGCGTGAACCTCGTGGCCGGCGGACCCATCAACGCCGGGGGCACCGTCATCGCCGCGCCGGGCTCAGGCGGCCTCACCCGCACCGAGTTTCGGCTCTCCGGGGGCGAGACGTACCTACGCGTTGAGTGCGTGGACGAGCGCGGCCGCACGGCCTGGTCAAACCCGGTCTTCGCCGACGCGGGCGCGGCGTAGCGCCCGCCTACCGGAGCGGCATGGCCTCCCAGGAGCCGTCCGCGCGCGGCACCTCCACCGTCCGGTAGCCGACCTCCCAGGCGTGCGCGTAGGCGCCGCGGATGCCGTCGCAGAGGTCGGCCGGACGGTGGCCGTCGGAGCCCACGGTGACGGGCACGCCCGCGTGGCAGAAGCGCTCGAGCAGCCCCCGCGCGGGGTAGTAGTCCCCCACCCCCTTGCGCCAGCCCGCCGTGGAGAGCTCGACGCGCCGTCCGGTGTCGCGGGCGCAGGAGGCCATCTCGTCCCAGAGGGGCGCGAGGTCGATCGTGGCCGGGAAGCCCTCGCCTCTCATGCGCTCGGGGAGGTCCGGGTGGGCCATCGTGTCAAAGGGAAGCGGGCTCTCGCAGGCGGAGCACCACGCCTCCACGTAGCGGCGCCAGACCTCGTCGGGCCCGAGCTCGCGCCAGATGCGCTGGTCGTTGACGTCGTCGATCCAGGCCCCGTCGTCCTGCTCGCCGAGCCAGTGGACGCTGCCCAGGCGTACCTGCGCCCCGGCGGACCAGCGCTCCACGTTCTTCTCGCAGCCGGGGTACCAGTCGCACTCAAAGCCGTAGACGCACTCCACCCCCGGGTGCGCGGCCGCGGCCGCCTCCCACGCCGCCCGGTGCTCGGCGAGCCGGGACTCGACCACCTGGACCGAGCCCGACGGGTCCATGGCGGCGGGCAGCGTGAGGTGGTCGGTGGAGACGAGCACCGCGCAGCCCGCGGCCTCGGCGGCCGCGACGTTCTCCTCGAAGGTGCCCACACCGTCCGAGAAGCGCGTGTGCGTGTGCGTGTCAACAATGGAGCCGGGCGCGAGCGGTCCTGTCATGGCGTGTTCCTCCCTTGGTCGAAGTTAACATACATTGGTTTTCTGAAAATCGACAAAAGACCAGTTGGTCATTTCAGTGCCTTCACCCAATGTATGTTAATTCCGGGCGCATACTTCTTCTCACCACATTGTGCCGCATCACGGCGGGCGGCGGTGTAAGCGCTTCACAAAGAGCGGGCCGCCGGGCGAGAAGCCCGACGACCCGCTCGTCACATGCGGAAAGGGGACCATCCCCTTTCCGCACGCTACAGGTCCTGGAGCGCGTAGACGTCGAGCGGGCCCTGGCGCAGCGCGGAGATGGCCTGCACGAGCGCCACCGCGCCGGACATGGTGGTCGCCATGTCGATGCCGCGGCTCACGGCCTCGCTGCGGATCCGCACGCCGTCTCCACGCGACTCGTGGCCGGCCGGCGTGTTGATCAGGAAGGCGATCTTTCCCTCGGCCATCATGTCGCAGACGTTGGGGTGCCCCTCGCTCACGGTCTTGACGACCTCGCACGGGATACCGGCGGCGCGCAGCGTCTTGGCGGTGCCGCGCGTGGCTACCAGGTCGTAGCCCAGGTTGGCGAGCGACAGCGCGATCGGCGCCACGGAGCGCTTGTCGCGGTCGCACACCGACACGAAAACGGTCCCGGACTGCGGCACGTCGTAGTCGATGGCCTCGCGCGTCTTGGCGTACGCCTTGGGGAACGTGGTGTCGAGCCCCATGACCTCGCCGGTGGACTTCATCTCGGGGCCGAGCGTGACGTCGGCGCCCGGGAAGCGGCTCCACGGCATGACGGCCTCCTTGACCGCGTAGTAGCCGCGGTCGGCGCCCTCCTCGGGCAGGCCCAGGTCGGCGATCTTCTCGCCGCTCATGATGCGGGCGGCGCACTTGGCCAGCGGCACGCCGGTGGCCTTGGACGAGAACGGCACCGTGCGGCTCGCGCGCGGGTTGAGCTCGATCACGAAGACCTGCTCGTCGCGGACCGCGTACTGGACGTTGAGAAGCCCCTGGATGTGGCAGGACAGCGCCAGTCGGCGCGTGGTCTCGCGAATCCTGCCCACGATCTTGTCGGACAGCGAGAAGGGCGGGAAGCAGCAGGCCGAGTCGCCGGAGTGCACGCCGCACTCCTCGATGTGCTCGAGCACCGCGCCCACGTAGCACTGCTCGTCGTCGCAGAGGGCGTCAACGTCGAGCTCGATGGCGTCCTCGAGGAAGGCGTCCAGGTAGACGGGGTGGTCCGGTGAGACCTTGGTGGCCTCGGCCATGTAGCCCACGAGGTCGTCGTCATCGTAGACGATGCCCATGCCACGGCCGCCGAGCACGTAGCTCGGGCGGACGAGCAGCGGGTAGCCCACGCGGCGCGCGACGGCCTTGGCGTCCTCGACGGTCTCGGCCGTGCTCGACGGCGGGTAGGCGATCTCGAGGCGGTCGAGCAGGCTCGCGAAGCGGTCGCGGTCCTCGGCGAGGTCGATGGCCTCCGGCTGGGTGCCCATGATCGGCACGCCCGCCGCCTTGAGGCGCTTGGCGAGGTTGATCGGCGTCTGGCCGCCCAGCGTGACGATCACGCCCACGGGCTTCTCGACCTCGATGACGTTCATGACGTCCTCGAAGGTGAGCGGCTCGAAGTAGAGGCGATCCGAGGTGTCGTAGTCGGTGGAGACGGTCTCGGGGTTGCAGTTGACCATGACGGTCTCGTAGCCCTTGGCCTCCAGCGCGTAGGCCGCGTGGACGCAGCAGTAGTCGAACTCGATGCCCTGGCCGATGCGGTTGGGGCCGGCCGAGAGAATCACCACGCGGGGCTTCTCCGCCTCGTGGAACTCCGAGGTGCCGCCGTTCTCGTAGGTGAAGTAGTGATAGCTCGTGCGGGCGGCGAACTCGCCGGCGCAGGTGTCCACGGTCTTGACGCACGGGCGCACGCCGAGCACCTCGCGCACGGCGCGCACGGTGTCCTCGCGCTGGCCGGTGAGGTGCGCGAGCTGGGCGTCCGAGAAGCCCAGCTGCTTGGCAGCCATCATCGTGGCGGCGTCGAGGCCGGCCAGGCCGCGCTCGCGGATGGCGCCCTCGGCGGTAACGATGTCGTTGATGCGGTTGAGGAACCAGCGGTCGATGTGGGTGAGCTCGAAGACGCGCTCGACGCCGTAGCCGCGGCGCAGCGCCTCGGCCACGTAGAGGATGCGATCGGGCGTGGGCGTGGCCACGCGCGCGTCGAAGTTCTCCTCGTCGAAGGCGTCGTTGTCGTCGGCGCCGAGGCCGGCGTGACCCTGCTCGAGCGAGCGCATCGCCTTCTGCATGGCCTCCTCGAAGGTGGAACCGATCGACATGACCTCGCCGACGGCCTTCATGCGCGTGGTGAGGGTGTCGTCGGTGCCCTTGAACTTCTCGAACGCGAAGCGCGGCACCTTGACCACGCAGTAGTCGATGGACGGCTCGAAGCAGGCGGGCGTCTCGCGCGTGATGTCGTTCTCGATCTCGTCGAGGGTGTAGCCCACGGACAGCAGCGCCGCCATCTTGGCGATTGGGAAGCCGGTGGCCTTGGACGCGAGCGCCGAGGAGCGGCTGACGCGCGGGTTCATCTCGATGACGATGACGCGGCCGTCGTCGGGGTTGACGGCAAACTGCACGTTGGAGCCGCCGCACGCCACGCCCACGCGCTCCAGGATGGCGATGGAGTAGTCGCGCAGGCGCTGGAGCTCGAAGTCGTTGAGGGTCTGGCACGGCGCCACGGTGATCGAGTCGCCGGTGTGCACGCCCATCGGGTCGAGGTTCTCGATGGAGCAGATGACGACGCCGTTGCCCGCGGAGTCGCGCATCACCTCCATCTCGATCTCCTTCCAGCCCTCGACGGACTGCTCGACGAGCACCTCGGACTCCGGCGAGAGCGCCAGCCCCTGCTCGGCGATCGCGAGAAGCTCCTCGCGGGTGTGGGCCATGCCGCCGCCGGCGCCGCCGAGCGTGAACGCCGGGCGCACGACCACGGGGTAGCCGAGCTCGTCGGCGATCCTCTCGCACTCCTCGAGGGTGTGGGCCACGCCGGAGCGGGCCACCTCAAGGCCGATGTCGCGCATCGCGTTGGCAAAGAGCTCGCGGTCCTCGCCGGTCTCGATGGAGTCGATGTCGCAGCCGATGACCTCGACGCCGTACTTCTCGAGCACGCCCGCCTTGGCGAGCGCCACGGCGCAGTTGAGGCCCGTCTGGCCGCCCATGTTGGGCAAGAGGGCGTCCGGGCGCTCCTTGGCGATGACCTTGGCCACCGAGGCCGCGGTGATCGGCTCGATGTAGGTGCGGTCGGCGGTCTCGGGGTCGGTCATGATCGTGGCCGGGTTGGAGTTCACGAGCACGACCTCGTAGCCCTCCGAGCGCAGGGCCTTGCAGGCCTGGGTGCCGGAGTAGTCGAACTCGCAGGCCTGGCCGATGACGATGGGGCCGGAGCCGATGATCAGGATCTTCTTGATGTCGGTGCGCTTGGGCATCTAGAAGCGCCTCCCCTCGCGGACGTCGATGGCGAGGTAGTCGTCCTCGCCGCGCATGAGCTTGGCGAACGCCGCGAAGGCGTACGTGGAGTCGTTGGGGCCGGGCTTGGCCTCCGGGTGGTACTGCATCGAGAAGGCCGGCACGTCGAGGAACTGGATGCCCTCGGGGGTGCCATCGTTGAGGTTGACGTGGGTGAGGCGGATGCGGCCGTAGCGCTCGTTCTGGACCACCGGCGCCACGTGGGCACGGCTCCAGAAGCGCAGGTCCTCGTCGGCCGGGTGCTCGGCGACGCCGCCGGAGAGCTCAGGCAGAAGCGGCCCGAAGGTCGAGAAGACCGGGCCGTAGTTGTGGTTCTGCGCGGTGATCTCAACCTTGCCGGTAAGCAGGTTCATGACCGGCTCGTTGCCGCCGTGGTGGCCGTACGGGAGCTTCTCGATCCGGGCGCCGGCCGCCATGGAGATGACCTGGTTGCCGAGGCAGATGCCGAAGACGGGCACCTTGCCCAGGCACGCGCGGACGGCCTCGGCCACGGACGGCACGCTGGACGGGTCGCCGGGACCGTTGGAGAAGAACACGCCGTCGGGGTTGAGCGCGAGGGCCTCGTCGGCCGGGGTATCCCACGGCACCACGGTGACCTCGCAGCCGGCCGCGGAGAGGCGCCGGGCGATGCCGCGCTTCTCGCCGCAGTCGTAGGCGACCACGTGCAGGCGGGGGCAGCCGTCGGCGTCGGTGCCGGGCACGACGTAGCGCTCGGCGCAGGAGACGTCGGCCACGTAGTTGTGGTCGGCGATGGCCGGGCTCTGGCGGACGCGCGCGACGAGGCTCTCCGGGTCGAGGTCGACGGTCGAGATGGCCGCGCGCATGGCGCCGCCCTCGCGGATGGCCAGCGTCAGGGCGCGGGTGTCCACGTCCTCGATGGCCACCACGCCGCGCTCGGCGAGGAAGTCCGGCAGGCTGGCGACGCTCTGCCAGTTGGAGGGGGTGTAGCACATGTCGTGCACCACGAGGCCGGCCAGGTGCAGGCGGTCGGCCTGCATGTCCTTCTCGTTGATGCCGTAGTTGCCCACCTGCGGGTACGTGAGGGTCACGATCTGGCCCGCGTAGGACGGGTCGGAGACGATCTCCTGGTAGCCCACCATCGAGGTGTTGAACACGATCTCGCCGAAGGTCTCGCCCTCGGCGCCCGCGGAGCGCCCGAGGAAGTGCATCCCGTTCTCGAGCGCGAGCAGCGCCCTCGGATGCCGGCCGTCGTCAACCAGTAGGTTCACAGCAACACCGCCCTTTCGTCACGCGCCCAGAGCCGGCCGCGCCTTGAAAAAAGGAGCCCCACGCGCGGCGAGGCTCCGTCAAGGCTGCGACTTCTCTGTTGTTTGACGCCTTTTCGGTCTCTCGTACCGTCTTAAAGGTCTTGAAACAGAATAGCATCATCGGGGCGCGGGCGCGAGCGCGGGCGCCGGACGGCGCGACCTTCGCAGAAACGCCAGATGGTGGCGCGGCGGCGGGCGGGGTGGCGCGGGGCACGCGTTGGGCCTGTATCTGGCCCGCGCTGGGCCCGTCCGCACAAGTTGGGTGGTTTTGGCGGGCACCCCCGAGTAGCCCGGTGATTTCTCGCCAAGAAAGCCCAGATAGACGCGTTACTCGGTTTTTCGCTACTCCAAGCACCCCTCGAAAACCGCCCAACTTGTGCGAGCGGCACCTGCACGGACGAACTCCCGCCGTCACACAACCGCGATTTTGCGAACATCCTGGCCATCCGAACGCTTTGGGGGCCCAAACCGTTCGGATAGCGAGGAGCTTCTCGCCCAGCCCCGGTGATGCGAACGCTTACGCGCCGCCCCGCGCACAAGAAAAGGGGCCCGGCACAAAGCCGAGCCCCCAAGTCGCTCGAGTATCGAGAGGGACTAGAGCTTGCGAACGTTGGAAGCCTGCAGCTTGCCGTTCTGGCCGGTCGTGATGTCGAACTCGACGGGCTGGCCCTCGTCCAGCGTCTTGAAGCCGTCCATCTGAATCTCGGAGTAGTGGACGAACAGGTCATCCCCGTCCTCGCGGGAGATGAAGCCGTAGCCCTTGTCCGGGTTGAACCACTTAACAGTACCCTGAGCCATGTCGTGCCTTTCTTTCTCTGCCCCGCAGGGCAAAATGCTGCGCTTGCGCGCGATACCCGTGGCGATTGCCACAGGGGCTATGTTACCCCGAATCCCCTCCCCCAACCCCGACAATCCGCCCGCGGACGATTCGGCACCGGTGGGCGAGAAGGGCGGGGCTGGGCGCGCGGGCGCACCTACATGCGCTCCGCGAGGTACCTCTCCCAGAACTCGCGGGAGGCAAACCGCGGCAGAGCGGCCTTCCAGGCGGCGCGCACCTCGGAGCCGCGCCGGCGGTACTCCCTCATGACGCGAGCCTCGCGGCGCCTGATCTCCTTGAATCGGGCGCGGTCCATGTGGCGAATCGCCCCGTGCTCGCGCGTCGCGTCCAGGTAGACGATCGTCCCGCAGCCGGTGGCGTGGCCCTCGAGCACCGTCCCGGCATTCTTGACGACGTACCCCACCCTGCCGCGCGTCACGACGTCGGGGAGATAGTGCTTGTCGTACGGGAGCGTCCGCACGAGGGAGCGCAGGCGGCTGCCCCTGAAGTCGAGCGACTCGTTGTCGAGCACCCTCGCCGTCACGCCGGCCCGCGCGAGCACGTTGGGATCGAGCTCGGAGACGTCCACGACGCGCTCGTTGCGCGAGCCGTTCTCCTTCATCAGCGCGGACCCGTCCGCCTGGGCGAGGAAGTCGGGGCCCTTGAGATAGTCCTCAAGACCCTGCAGGAAGAACTCCGCGCTCACGTAGTCGAGGTCGCGCAGGCTCAGGTGCATGCTGCGCCTGAAGCGAAGCATGAAGGCGCGCTCTGAGGCGCAGTCGTCCATCGCGATCATCGCGAGGAAGTTGCGGGTGTACTGGTAGCAGTCCACCGACGCCCGGTAGCGCCCCTCGAAGCTCGCGTGCCAGACGCAGACGCCGCCCATCGTCATGTAGACGGGCTTGTTGCGCATGCCGAACTCGACGTCGTCGCAGCGCACGAAGAACGGGACGGGCAGGCCGTTGCTCCTGATGGCAGCAACCGGGATGCAGCTGTACCACCAGGCACCGTAGGCGTTGTCCGCCTCCACGTCCATGCGCTCGTTCCTGAGCACGTCGGCCAGGCGGTCAACGTAGAGGTCGGGCTTGAGCCGACAGTACACGGCGCTCCGGATGACGTGCGCCACGTCCTCGAACTGCCGCGTCGGGTGCTCGAGCGAGAGCATGGCCCCGTTGACGAAGGCGTCGCGGTAGCGCTCCCCTGCCAGCGAGAGCAGCGCGAAGGTCCGCACGAAGCTCTCCGGGAGGATGCGCACGTCGTCGTCCATGAGGATGACGTGCGTGAACTCGCCCTCGCGCTCCGTCGCCGCCATCATGCCCCGGGCGAAGCCGCCCGAGCCGCCCACGTTGGGGTTGGGGATCACCGTGACCACGTCATCGGTCAGCGCCGCGGCGTCGAGCGAGCGGCCGTTGTCGACCACGAACATGTGGAAGCTCTTTGCGAGGGCGCCCCCCTCGCGCGCGATTCCCTGCTTGACGGTCCGGATGTTGGGGAGGATGTAGCGCTCGTTCTTGAAGGTGGTGGTGGACACCGCGATGCGCACGCGGTTGAGGACGCCCTCGTCCACCTCGGCAGCGTACCATCCGCGTGCGAGAACCGCCTCGCCGCCCTCGCGCGAGACGAGCGAGAAGCCCACGAGGTCCTCACCCTCAAGCCCGAGCGGGATATCGAGCTCGCACGGGCCCTCGAAGCTCCGGCGGCTCACCTCGCGCGGGGCATCCGAGCCGGTCGCGACGGCTCTGACCAGGACGTCGCCGGAACCCGAGAGCTCGAGGTGCAGGTGCGCCTCCGTGAGCCCCGCGTAGCGGCGCCACTTGCACGCGGAGAGGGCGTTGAGGTACGTGAGAAAGTCGACCTCGCCGCGGACAGCGAGCGCAGCCGTGGCGGAATCGAGGGTCGCGTCGCCGTGATAGGCAAGGCACGCGGACGCGTCGTCTCCCGTGTCGGTCACCACGTTCGCGAGCTTGAATCTGGACATGAGTCTCTCTCAATCTCAGGAGCGGCCCCTCGGCGCGGGCACCTGCTCGTGGGGCAGCTGACAGTATTGCGACGCCTGGTCCAGATTGGGGTTGAGATAGGGGTCCCCGGCATCACGGAGCCCAGGCCAGCGCCCATCGTAGCGTGTGAGGTCGGCATCCGTAAAGTCGGGGGCGTTGTCACCACAGACAAAGAACTTCTCGGGGCAGGCCTCCTCCACCTCGACCCTCACCATTGGGGTGAGGGCGACCCTCAGCCCGGCGTTTCGCACGCGCCGGCAGAGGTCCGCCGCCCCGATCTCGCCCTCGTAGCCCTCGTCAAACCCTCCCACGCGCTCAAAGAGCTCGCGGGACACACACAGGCCCTGGAACGAGCACGCGCTCGCGTTCTGGAATGCCCGGAGGTTGCACTGGTACCCCGGGAAGTCCGCCTCATAGCCGCGATAGAGGGGCATGATGCCGGCCTTGGTGACCCCAACGCCGTAGCACTTGTTCCTCCCGTTGCGATAGAACGTCCTGGGAGAGGAGATGCCGACGCCGTCAAGCCCGCAGAGCCCAACGAGCTGCTCAAGGGGCTCGGGCGAGACAAACGAGCAGCCCGAGTCAGCAAAGACCAAGTAGTCGCCCTCCGCCCTTGCCGCGCCGGCGTTGAGGCGCTCGTACAGCGCCCCCGTCAGAACGACCGTCTTGATTGTGAGCTCGGGACCGCTCGCACGGCGGGCCTTTCCGAGCCCGGCAAGGATGCTCTCGCTTCCAACAAAGACGAGCTCGACACCTGGACAGGAATTGACCTGCGAGAAGAACTCGAGGAAGCGCTCAACCTTGCCGGCGTCAGTATCACAGGAGACGACGACGGAGACCCTCTTGCCGCGCGGCCCGAACCAGACATTGTTGAGATTGAGTATCCCGGACGAGACGATCCTCCCGTCGACGCCCTCTCGGCTGAGCTGGGCCTCAAGGGCAAGGTGGTTGGAGCGGCGCGCATACGGCTTCGCGTCGGGATTGGCAGCGGTCGACTCCTCGCTGACGCGCCAGTGATAGAGGACCTTCGGCACGTGGCGAACGCTCCGCGCGGCGGCAGCGCAGCTCAGCACCATGTTGTAGTCCTGAGCCCCATCGAAGCGTGCGTCCGGCCTCGTCATGCCCTCGATCAGCGAACGGCGAATGGTCATGAGGTGAATGACACCGTTCTTGGAGAGCATCAGCTCTGGAGCATAGTCCGGTTTGAAGAAGGGGTTCATGTGGTGGAACAGGCCCGTCTCGGCATCATGGGCGACAAGGTCCTCGTCGCAGAAGAGGACGTCGATCGTGTCGTCCTCGTTGAGCGCGCTGACGTACTCGAAGAGCGCGTTGGGGGCCAGAAAGTCGTCATGGTCCAGGAAGCAGCAGAACTCCCCCGTCGCGACCTCGAGGCCGGCGTTCGTGTTCTCGGTGATGCCAAGGTTCGTCTCAAGCGTGACAACGCGCACGCGCCCGTCTCGCTCGCGCAGCTCGTCAACGGCGCCCGCGAGCTCGGGAATCTCCGGACTCGCGTTCACGAGCACCAGCTCGAGCGCATCGTAGGTCTGAGAGAGCACGGACTGCGCCATGACGTCAAGGTAGTCCAGGGGGGTTTCGTAGAGAGGAACTATCAGGCTGAACGTGGGCCGATAGGCAAAGTCCGACGCCGCTGCCCGCTGACGCGACAACTCGCTCTCCGTGGCACGATGGCGCTCGAACCACACGGGATACTCCGGGTCCGTCCACGCGTCAATCGGAAAGGGGTTCGCAGGGGCGACCGGGCGGCTCGTCCGACGCGTCCTCCCGTCAAAGGCCCTCCTGTACAGACGCTTGCACAAATCGATGGCACGCATTGAGCTCCTTGCAACCGGACACGACAGCTCAAGCCATGTTACCAAAGGGTCACGCGCCCCTCGCGTCAACCCGGGCGACGTGCGCGGCAACACCCGTCATCGGCACGCCGGACACCTGTAGTCTAGGTGACGCCGCACCTCCGCCAGACAAAAACGTGGGAGGCTGTGCAATCATATGAAGCTGGTCTGAGCAACACGCAGATGCGGCGCGGGCGGCATGCCCCCTCGCGTCCACATCCGATTTGCCAAGGAGGTATCAATGGCAGGGAGCAACCCGCGCCACATGCGTCCCAGCACAAGTGCGGAAGCCGGCGCGCCTCGCATAGAGCGGGGAACCGGGCAGGGCGGAGCCGGCTCGTACAGCTTCGACATGTTCCAGGAGGGCGGCTCGTCCAAGGGAGGCCCCTCCCGTCGCAGGAAGAAGAAGCGGCACGTCGGCCGCGTCATCGCCATCATCGTGGCCGTGCTCGTCGTCGCCCTGGGGGTGAGCGGCGCGCTGCTCGTTCGCTCCGCGATGACGGTGAAGAACGACGCGCAGGCCGCCGTGAGCCTCGCCCAGGGCGTCAAGGACCGCGTCGCCGCGGGCAACTTTGACTCCCTCTCCTCCGACCTCCAGCGCCTCGACGAGCTGTGCCAGGAAATGAAGAGCGAGGTCGACGGCCCTCTTTGGCAGGCGGCCACCCTCGTCCCGGTCTACGGCAGCGACGTCAGCGCGGCGAGGACCCTCGTCGGGATACTGTCCGACGTCTCGTCCGACGTTCTCGCGCCCATGGCCGACGACCTCTCGGGCGCGCCCAGCGGCGGGCTCATCTCTGACGGCGCGGTGAACGTCCCCGTGGTCACCACCATGGTGAGCGCGCTCGCCTCCGGGTCCGACAGCCTCCGCACGGCCAACGACCAGGTCCGGGCAATCGGCGAGACGCACATCTCCCAGCTGACCGACATCGTGGCCACGCTCAAGGACGGCCTTCCCACGATCTCCGGCCTGGCCGACACCTGCGAGAATATCGCCCCGGTCCTTCCGCAGGTGCTCGGCGCGGACGGCCAGACCCGCTCCTACCTCATCGTCGCGGAGAACAACGCGGAGATTCGCTCGCTGGGCGGCTTCAGCGGCGCCGCCGGCATCCTGACCGTGACCGACGGGGCCATATCGCTCGAGGGCTTCGAGAGCACGCAGACGCTCGCGGCGGCGGGCGGCCCCACCAGCCAGATCCAGATCTCGGCCGAGGAGATGCAGCTCTTCCAGCCCGACGGGGAGACCCTCAACTACACCGCGGGCGACTCCTTCTTCATCCCCGACTTCCCCCGCGGGGCGCAGCTCAGCCAGACCATCTGGGCCATCAACCACAGCGGCCAGATGGTCGACGGCGTCATCGCGGTCGACCCGGTCTTCCTCCAGTACCTGCTCGGCGTGGTCGGCGGCGTGACGGCGTCTGACGGCACGCAGGTCGATGGCACCAACGCGGCCAAGGTGCTGCTCTCCGACGTCTACTGGCACTACCCCACGGAGGGCAAGGTGCAGGACGAGGTCTTTGCCTCCGTCGCCTCGGCCACCTTCGACAAGCTCGTTTCGGACATGAACGGCGTCGACCTCTCTGCGCTCATGGACGCGGTCTCGCGCGGGGCGAGCGAGGGCCGGCTGCTTGTCTGGATGCAGAACGATGACGAGGAGGCGGCGGTCAGGAGCATGGGGGTCGACGGCGCGCTTCCCACCGACCCGGCCGATCCCCAGACGGGCGTCTACGTCAACAACTACAGCTACTCAAAGCTCGACTGGTACCTCGACCTTGACGTCCAGAGGGGCGACGCGGTCAGGAACGCGGACGGCACGACGTCGTACTCCATGACCGCGACGCTGACCAACACCATGACCGCCGACGAGGCGGCCAACCTGCCCGCGTATGTGAGGGCTCACGCCGGCGGCGTGGGCGCGGCACAGGAGAAGCTCCGCCTCTACCTCTACGCGCCGGCGGGCGGCTCGATCTCCGACGTGGCATACAGCGGAGGAAGCATGTCCGAGGGCACCCACAACGGCCTTCAGGTCATGTACGCCGACGTGCTGATGAACCCCGGCGAGAGCAGCACCGTGACCTACACCGTCACCGTTCCCGCCGAGGGCGCCAACCAAGACCTCAGGGTCCACGTCACCCCGACCGCCCAGGAGGCGCGCGAGGGAACGGCCGCCTAAACCCGCAAGATCACAAGCGCGATAGTTGAAGGCGCC
>NZ_CBIFYV010000070.1:0-7645 GCF_966187215.1 Thermophilibacter sp. | reverse complement strand
AAGCACGTCCCAAACCTCGGGCTTGGCGCGCTCGACCATCTTCTTGGCGGACTTAATATTGGAAGCGGTGCCATCCTCGACCAGCTTCTTCATGACGAACGGCTTGAACAACTCAAGCGCCATTTCCTTCGGCAAGCCGCACTGCCAAATCTTAAGGTCCGGACCGACGACGATAACCGAGCGGCCGGAATAGTCAACACGCTTGCCAAGCAGGTTCTGGCGGAAGCGGCCCTGCTTGCCCTTGAGGGCCTCGGCCAGCGACTTGAGCGGGCGACCGCCGCGGCCGGTGACCGGACGGCCCCTGCGGCCGTTGTCGAAGAGCGCGTCCACGGACTCCTGGAGCATGCGCTTCTCGTTGTTGACGATGATCGCCGGGGCGTCGAGGTCGAGCAGGCGCTTGAGGCGGTTGTTGCGGTTGATCACGCGACGGTAGAGGTCGTTGAGGTCGGACGCCGCGAAGCGGCCGCCGTCGAGCTGCACCATCGGGCGCAGGTCGGGCGGGATGACCGGGATGACGTCGAGGATCATGTTGGCCGGGTCGTTGCCGCCCTTGAGGAAGGCGTCGACGATCTCCAGGCGCTTGATGGCCTTCTCACGCTTCTGCTTCTGGGCGGTGTCGGAGGCGATGACCTCGCGCAGGGACGCGGCCTCGGCCTCGAGGTCGATCCCGCGCAGCAGGTCGCGCACGGCCTCGGCGCCCATGCCGCCCTTGAAGTAGATGCCGTAGTAGCGCTTGAGCTCCGAGAAGAGGCCCTCGTCGGAGATCAGCTCGCGCTCCTCGAGCTGCATGAACTTCTCGTAGGCCTCGGTGCGCAGGCGCTTCTCGTCCTCGTACTCGGCCTCGAGGTCGGCGATGCCGGCACGGATCTCCTCGTCGGAGAGCGGCTCGATGTCGCCGAACTCGTCGTCGCCGCCCTCGCCCTGCTCGCGCAGGCGGGCGATCTGGTCGTCGCGCTCGGCGTCGAGCTCCTCGAGGTCGGCGTCCAGCTCCTCCTTGAGGTCGGCGGCGTCGGCCTCGCGGGCCTCGGTGTCGACCTTGGTGATGATGTAGCTGGCGAAGTACAGGACCTTCTCGAGGTCCTTGCTCTTGATGTCGAGCAGACGGGCCAGCGGGAAGCTCGTGGGACTCTTGAAGTACCAGATGTGGCTCACGGGCGCGGCCAGCTCGATGTGGCCCATGCGCTCGCGGCGCACCTTGGCGGTGGTCACCTCAACGCCGCAGCGCTCGCAGACGATGCCGCGGAAGCGGATGCCCTTGTACTTGCCGCAGGCGCACTCCCAGTCCTTGGTCGGGCCGAAGATCTTCTCGCAGAACAGGCCGTCCTTCTCGGGCTTGAGCGTGCGGTAGTTGATGGTCTCGGGCTTCTTCACCTCGCCGTGGGACCAGCTGCGGATGCGGTCGGCCGAGGCCAGCGAGATCTTGATAGCGTCGAAATCGGTGGTGTCGAAGTCTGCCACTGCTACTCCTTATCGCTTGCGGCGTCACCGGCGAGAACGGCCTCGGCGCCCTCGAGCTCCTTGGCGAGGCCGCGGGCGAGCTCGTCGGCGGCGTCGGACGCGTCGTCATCGGACATCTGGGCGAACACGTCGACGGCGCTCTCGGCCTCGGTGCCGGCCTCGGGCTCGGTGCGCTCGGCGCTCTTGCGGTAGGAGATCGGCTCGATGTCCAGGGCGAGCGAGCGGATCTCCTTGACGAGGACCCTGAAGGACTCGGGGATGCCCGCCGCGGGGACGTTCTCGCCCTTGACGATCGACTCGTAGGTCTTCACGCGGCCGTTGGTGTCGTCCGACTTGACCGTGAGGATCTCCTGCAGGACGTTGGCGGCGCCGTACGCGTACAGCGCCCAGACCTCCATCTCGCCGAAGCGCTGGCCGCCGAACTGGGCCTTGCCGCCGAGCGGCTGCTGGGTGACGAGGCTGTAGGGGCCGGTCGAGCGGGCGTGGATCTTGTCGTCGACCATGTGGCCGAGCTTCAGGATGTAGGAGGTGCCCACCGTGATCGGGCTCTTGAACGGCTCGCCGGTGCGGCCGTCGAAGAGGGTCATCTTGCCGAGGCTGTTGAGCTGCGGGACGAACTCCTCGCGCATGTGCTCGCCGTAGTCCATGCGGGCCTTGTTCATCATGTTGATGTTGGTGCGGCGCAGGACCTCCGCGACCTCGACGTCCGTGGCGCCGTCAAAGACGGGCGTGGCCACGGGGATCGGGCCGGGCACGTAGCGGTCGGAGTTCTCGGACTCGTCGTCCCAGCCGTGGGCGGCGCCCCAGCCGAGGTGGCACTCCAGGAGCTGGCCGACGTTCATACGCGAGGGGACGCCCAGCGGGTCGAGAAGCACGTCGACGGGCGTGCCGTCGGCCATGTAGGGCATGTCCTCCACGGGCAGGACGTTGCAGACGACGCCCTTGTTGCCGTGGCGGCCGGCGATCTTGTCGCCCTGCTGGATCTTGCGGCGCTGGGCCACGAAGACGCGGACGAGCTCGTTGACGCCGGGCGGGAGGTCGTCGCCGGCCTCGCGGCTGAAGCGGACCACGTCGACGACGCGGCCGTAGGCGCCGTGCGGCATCTTGAGCGAGGTGTCGCGGACGTCGTGCGCCTTGGCGCCGAAGATGGCGCGCAGCAGGCGCTCCTCGGCGGTGAGGGCCGTCTCGCCCTTGGGCGTGACCTTGCCCACGAGGATGTCACCGGGGCCGACCTCGGCGCCGATGCGGATGATGCCGTCGTCGTCGAGGTTGGCAAGCATGTCCTCCGAGAGGTTGGGGATCTCGCGGGTGATCTCCTCGGAGCCGAGCTTGGTGTCGCGGGCGTCGATCTCGTGGCGCG
Source organism: Thermophilibacter sp. (assembly GCF_966187215.1). NCBI lineage: Bacteria > Bacillati > Actinomycetota > Coriobacteriia > Coriobacteriales > Atopobiaceae > Thermophilibacter > Thermophilibacter sp. The sequence goes on along the minus strand of NZ_CBIFYV010000070.1, from coordinate 4,827 downwards.
AGATGCTCACCGAGGTGAGCAGGTCCTCCTGGACCACGCGCTCGGAGACGATGATGCCGTCCTCGTAGTTGAAGCCCTCCCACGGCATGTAGGCCACGGTGAGGTTGGCGCCCAGCGCCAGCTCGCAGTGGTCGATCGAGGTGCCGTCGGCGAGCGGCTGGCCGGCCTCCACGGTGTCGCCCGCGTGCACGATCGGGCGGTGGTTGATGCAGGTGGACTGGTTGGAGCGCTCGTACTTGGGCAGGTCGTAGCGCTCGGAGCCGTGCTCGTCGGAGTAGACGACCACGTGCGCGGCGTCAACCTCGGTGACGGTGCCCGCGTGCTCGGCGCGGATGAGCTCGCCGGAGTCGAGCGCGGCGCGCTCCTCCATGCCGGTGCCCACGTAGGGGGCGTGCGCCTTGATCAGGGGCACGGCCTGGCGCTGCATGTTGGCGCCCATGAGCGTACGCTTGGCGTCGTCGTGCTCGAGGAACGGGATGAGGTTGGCAGCCACCGAGAGCAGCTGGCGCGGCGAGACGTCCATGTAGTCGACGTCGGCGACGTTGACCTGGGCGGGCGCGCCAAAGGAGCCGTCGAAGTCGCGGGTGCGGGCGATGACGCGGTCGGGGTGCGTGATGTTGCCCTTGGAGTCGACCTCCACGAAGCGGCCCGTCTTGGGGTCGAACGGCGTGTTGGCCGGGGCGATGTTGTGCGACTCCTCCTCGTCGGCGGTCATCCAGTCGATCTCGTCGGTGACCTTGCCGTCCACGACGCGGCGGTACGGCGACTCGATGAAGCCGTACTCGTTGACGTGCGCGTAGAGCGCGAGCGAGCCGATCAGGCCGATGTTGGGGCCCTCGGGGGTCTCGATCGGGCACATGCGGGAGTAGTGCGAGTTGTGGACGTCGCGGACGGCCGTCGGCACGTTGGTGCGGCGGCTGGAGCCGGACTTGTGGCCCGCGAGGCCGCCGGGGCCGAGCGCGGACAGGCGGCGCTTGTGGGTGAGGCCCGACAGCGGGTTGGCCTGGTCCATGAACTGCGACAGCTGCGAGGAGCCGAAGAACTCCTTGATGGCGGCCACGATCGGGCGGATGTTGATGAGGCTCTGCGGCGTGATGTCGTCGGCGTCCTGCGAGGCCATGCGCTCGCGGACCACGCGCTCCATGCGGCTCATGCCGATGCGGAACTGGTTCTGCACGAGCTCGCCCACGGTGCGGACACGACGGTTGCCGAAGTGGTCGATGTCGTCGACGCGCTTGGTGTCGTCGCCCTCGTGCAGCGCGAGGAGGTAGCGGATGGCCTCCACGATGTCCTCGGTGGTGAGGACGCGGCTCGTGGCGTCGTCGCCGAGCTCGAGCTTCTTGTTCACCTTGTAGCGGCCCACGCGCGCCAGGTCGTAGCGCTGCGGGTTGAAGTACAGGCCGTCGAGCAGCAGGCGGCCGGCGTCCGCCGTGGCGGGCTCGCCGGGGCGCTGGCGCTGGTAGATCTCGCGCAGGGCGGCGTCGCGCGTGGTGGACGCGTCGCGCTCGAGGGTGTTGCGGACCACGTCGGAGTCACCGAGGAGGGCGTAGACCTCGTCGTCCGTCTCGGCGATGCCGAGGGCGCGCAGGAACACGATCGCGGACTGACGGCGCTTGCGGTCGATGGAGACCACGAGGTGGCCGCGCTTGTCGACCTCGAACTCAAGCCACGCGCCGCGGGCGGGGATGAACTGAGCCTTGTGCACGCGCACGCCGTTGTCCATCTCGGTGGAGAAGTACACGCCCGGGGAGCGCACGAGTTGGGAGACGACCACGCGCTCGGTGCCGTTGATGATGAAAGTGCCGCGGTCGGTCATGAGCGGGAAGTCGCCCATGAAGACGAGCTGCTCCTTCATCTCGCCGGTCTCCTTGTTGACGAAGCGGACGTCAACGAAGAGCGGCGCCTGATAGGAGATGTCCTTGGCGCAGCACTCTGCTATGGTGTGTGCCGGGTCGCCAAACTGGTGGTCTCCGAAGACGACCTCCATGGTGTGGGCCGAGTTCTCGATTGGCGAGAACTCGGCGAAGGACTCCGCGAGCCCCTCGCCCATGAAGCGCTCGAAGGACTCCTTCTGAACCGAGATGAGGTTCGGGAGCTCCATCGCCGGGGCGATCTTGCTGAAGGTCCTGCGTCCGTTGATACCCTGTGGTTTGGTGAGAGCAGTCTTTGCGGTAGACACCAGGCTTTTCCTCCTTCTTAAGGGTGGAAGGCGGCAATTGTCGCAACGTAATAATCTACCGAAATGTTCCCTACCGGTCAACGAAAACGCTTGACTTGCCGTGAGTTTTCGAGTATGGAACGTGTCCCGTCGCTGACCTGCGGAAACGTCGCTGACCTGCGGTGCCGTTTGTGGCGCTTTTGTGAGTGGGGCTAATCGCGGTGGATTCGACCGGTGACCAAGCGCTTTGGAATCGCCGTATGTCAGTGGCTATTCTCCGTGTGTGCTCAGAGATTCGCGGAAGTCTGTCGCTGGAGTAACAGACTTCCGCGAATTCCCGAGCAGGCTCCCCCGAGAAGCACCGACTTGCGGCGATTCTCGAGCGCACAACGAGAAGGACGGGACCGCCCGCCAAGCCGCGACGCAAAAAGGGGCCGGACCCGAAGGTCCGACCCCTGAAGGTGCGCGATGCGCGTTACCCGGTAAGCGAACTTACTTGAGGGTGACGGTGGCGCCGGCCTCCTCGAGCTGCTTCTTGGCGGCCTCGGCGTCCTCCTTCTTGGCGCCCTCGAGGACGGCCTTGGGGGCACCCTCGACGACCTCCTTGGCCTCCTTGAGGCCGAGGCTGGTCAGAGCGCGGACGACCTTGATGACGGCGATCTTGTTGTCGCCGAAGCCCTCGAGCACGACGTCGAAGTTGGTCTTCTCCTCCTCCTCGGCGGCGGCGCCACCAGCGGCGGGCGCGGCGGCGACGGCGGCGACGGGGGCGGCGGCGGAGACGCCGAAGGTCTCCTCGATGGCCTTGACGAGCTCGGAGGCCTCGAGCAGGGTCATCTCCTTGAGGGCGTCAATGATCTCCTCGGTGGTAAGCTTAGCCATTTCTCTGTTCCTTTCGGTCCCGTGCGCGGGGCACGGATTTCTCTTGTCTGCGATGCGCGGGCGAGCCCGCGCGGGCGGCTGCTAGGCAGCCTGCTTCTGCTCGGAGACGGCGTTGACGGAGCGCGCGAGGCCCGCGGGGACCTCCTTGACGCACACGGCGATGTCGCGAGCGAAGCCGCTGATGAGGCCAGCGAGCTGGGCCATGAGCTGATCGCGGTTGGGCAGGTCGGCGTAGGCCTTGGCCTCGTCGGCCGTGAGGGCCTTGCCGTCAGCGATGGCGCCGAGGACCTCCATCTTCTTGAGCTTCTCGGACTCCTGCTTGATCACCTTGGCGGCGTCAACGGGGTCGGTCTCGTAGAAGACGTAGGCGCAGGTGCCGGCGAGCATGTCGTCGATGTTCGGCATACCGGCGTTGGAGAGCGCGAGCTTGACGATGTTGTTCTTGTACACCTTCATCTCGGCGCCGGCCGCGCGCAGGGCGCGACGCACCTCCTGGGTCTCCTTGACGGAGAGGCCGCGGTAGTCGACGACGAACACGCCCTGGGAGGCCTCCAGCGAGTTGGTGACCTTCTCGAGCATATCGACATTGGACTTGGATGGCATGTGGTTACACCTCCCTTGTGACTGCATCGGGCACGAGCCGCCGACGCGGGCGGGCCCTCAGCAAAGAGGACCCCGCTTGGCGCAACCAAAGCGGGGTCCTCGAGGGTGCTAACTCTGAGACCACCTCGGCAGGCGGGTTTCCCCTTTGAGCCTTGCGGCACCGGCTGTCTTTGGCAGCGGACGTGCGGTGAAACGGTCGCGAGACGGGCGTCTCGCAGCGCCGATTGTGGCACGTGGCGAGAAGCCCGTCAAGCTGGCGGAAGAAACGCGCTAGTCCTCCATGAAGTTGCGCGTCTTGGTGGGGTCGATCTTGATGCCCGGGCCCATGGTGGTGGAGACGACCACGGACTTGACGTACTTGCCCTTGGCGCTGGACGGCTTCACGCGGAGCAGCTCGGTCAGCAGGGCGCCGTAGTTCTCCACGAGCTTCTCGGTCTCGAAGGAGACCTTGCCCATGGGGACGTGGCAGATGCCGTAGCGGTCGGCGCGGTACTCCACACGGCCGGCCTTGAGCTCGCCGACCATCTTGGCGACGTCCATGGTGACGGTGCCGAGCTTGGGGTTGGGCATGAGGCCGCGGGGGCCGAGGATCTTGCCGAGGCGACCGACCTTGCCCATCATGTTGGGCGTGGCGATGGCGGCGTCGAAGTTCAGCTCGCCGGCCTGGACCTGGGCGACCAGGTCGTCTGAGCCCACGATGTCGGCGCCGGCGGCCTCGGCCTCGCGGGCCTTCTCGCCCTCGGCGAAGACGGCCACGCGCACGGACTTGCCGGTGCCGTGGGGCAGCGAGATGGAGCCACGGACGTTCTGGTCGGCCTTGCGGGTGTCGACGCCCAGGCGGACGGCGACCTCGACGGTCTCGTCAAACTTGGCGGGGGCGAGCTCCTTGGCGAGCTCCATCGCCGCCTTGGGCGAGTAGAGCTTGGAGCCGTCGACCTTGGCCGCGGCGGCCTTGTAGTTCTTTCCGTGCTTGGGCATGCTTGCTCCTCCTGTGGTCAGCGGGCCTGCCCGGCCCTCCCACATCGCATGTGGAAAAGGGACTGTCCCTTTTCCACCTTAACGGCTACTCGGCGGCGACGGTGACGCCCATGGAGCGGGCAGTGCCGGCGACGATCTTCTTGGCGGCCTCGATGTCGTTGGCGTTGAGGTCCGGCATCTTGATCTCGGCGATCTTGGTGAGCTGCTCC
>NZ_CBIFYV010000069.1:0-6805 GCF_966187215.1 Thermophilibacter sp. | reverse complement strand
CTCAGCGTTCAGTGCCGTGACAGTGGGGACGGAGGTTTTTGTCACACCTCCGGGGTGTGACAAACACCTCCGTCCCCATTGTCCCAGGCGCGCTCGCGGCCGATGGCCTCCTGGCGCCACGCCTCCCAGCCGCGCGGCCCGGCGTGGTAGAAGGAGCCGCGCTCGAGGCCGTCCGGCAGATACTGCTGCTTCACCCAGCCGGCCGGGTAGTTGTGCGGGTAGAGGTAGGGACCGTACTCGTCGGAGCCGGGGCGGTGGCGGTCGCGCAGGTGGCTCGGCACCTCGCGGCGCGGGCCGGAGCGGACCTCGGCGAGGGCGGCGTCGATCCCGGCCTCGGCGGCGTTGGACTTGGGCGCGAGCGCCAGGTAGATAGCCGCCTGGGCCAGGTTGATGCGGCACTCGGGCATGCCGATGACCTCGGTGGCGCGGAAGGCCGCGTGGGCCACGAGCAGTGCCGTGGGGTCGGCGTTGCCGACGTCCTCGGAGGCGCAGATCATGATGCGGCGGGCGATGAACTTGGGGTCCTCGCCGGCGTCGAGCATGCGCGCGAGCCAGTAGAGCACGGCGTCGGGGTCGCTGCCGCGCATCGACTTGATGAAGGCCGAGATGACGTCGTAGTGCATGTCGCCGGACTTGTCGTAGGGCAGGCCGCGGCGGGGGTTGGCCTCGCGCACGTGCTCGGGGAGGATCCTGAGCGGGGCGGCCGCGGCACCGTCGGGCCTCTCGCCGTCCGCCGGCGGGTCGACCATCTGGCTCGCCAGCTCGAGCGAGGTGAGCGCCGCCCGTCCGTCCCCGCCCGAGAGCGTCACGATCTCGTCGGCCGCCTCGGGCGTGAGCTCGTAGGCGCCGGCCAGGCCCTCCGGCGCGGCCACGGCGCGGGCGAGCAGCTCGCGGATCGAGTCGTCGTCCAGGGGCTGCAGCTCCACCACGCGGCTTCGGCTGATGAGCGCCGAGTTGACCTCGAAGTAGGGGTTCTCGGTGGTGGCGCCGACGAGCACCACCGTGCGGTCCTCCACGGCGTGCAGCAGGGCGTCCTGCTGGCTGCGGTTGAAGCGGTGGATCTCGTCCACAAAGAGGATCGTCCGCCGGCCGAGGGAGAGCAGGCGGGACTGGGCGGCCTCGATCTCCCGGCGGAGGTCCTTGACCGTGCCGGTGACGGCGCTGACCTCCACGAACTCGGCGTGCGTGGTGTGCGCGATGATGCGCGCGAGCGTGGTCTTGCCGGTGCCGGCCGGGCCGTAGAGGATGACCGACGAGAGCGTGTCGTGCTCGATGGCGCGCCTGAGCCAGCTGCCGGGGCCCACGGCCTGCGCCTGCCCGACGAAGCCGTCGAGCGTGTCGGGCCGCATGCGGGCCGCGAGCGGCGCGTTCTCGTTTCTGCGCGCGGTCTCTATGTGGGTGAAGAGCGTGTCCATGGGGGCGATTGTACGTCATCGCCCGGACACGGGGCCCTTCTCGCCGGGCGCACGAGCGCCCTTCTCGCCCCGCAGCCGCCCATCTTCATCGAGTGCACGAAATTATTGATATAAGAGGGCTCTCCAGGCTCTTCTCGCGCACAAAAGCGCAGGTCGCAAGAAGACGTGCGACCCAAAATCCCTGTCAATATCAATAATTTCGTGCACTCGATGGAACGGGGCACGAGCGCGGCGGCGAGAGGGGCGCGCGGCGAGAGGCCCGCTACGGCCGCACGCCCTCGCCGAAGTAGCCGCGGTGCGGGAAGAGGCCCGCCGCCTCGGGGAACGCCGCCTCGCAGGTGGCCACGAAGTAGTCGTCGGTCATCGACGAGATGAAGTCCACCACGGTCCGGTCGGGGTCGCCCTCCCAGTCGTAGGTGCGGCCGTAGTACGCAAGCCGCCGCTCGGTCGGCCGCACGTGGTGCGCGAAGATCGCCGCCGACTCGTCGCCCGCGGCCAGCGCCTCGAGCTCGCGATCGTACAGCGCCGAGAAGAGCGCGCGCACGTCAGCGGAGAAGTCGCCGTTGACCTCGCCGTCGCCGTAGATCTTCTCGTAGTTCTCGCGCTTGGCGCGGCGCAGCTCGGCGAAGCCCTCCTCGCTCATCGCGATCCGGTCCTCGCCCACGCTGGCCTCCACCACGTCGGCCACGAAGGCCGCGAGCGCCCAGGCGTTGTAGCCGCCGCCCAACCCGTCGGCGAAGCTCGACTCGGTGCAGATGCCGGCGCGGATGGCATCCTGGCGGTCCTTGCCCACGTAGGCGATGATGTCGGAGACGCGCACCACGCAGCCCTCGAGCGTCATCGGCCGCAGGTGGGAGATCGCGTCGGCGCCGCGCTCCCAGCACGACGCCACCACGCGCTCGAAGGTGTCGAACGCCGCCAGCCCGCTCGTCTCGAAGACCTGCTGCTCGAACTCGCCGTTGTGGCAGAGCGCGCCGTCGAGGGTCTGCAGGCTCACGTTGCGCCCGGCCAGCTCGTCCATCACGCGCACGCTCTGCACGTTGTGGAAGAACCAGCGCCCGGTGCGCTCGTGGTAGGCGTCGTTCAGGAAGCGCTCGCCGGCGTGGCCGAACGGCGTGTGGCCGAGGTCGTGGCCCAGCGCGATGGCCTCGATGAGGTCGAGGTTGAGCCCCAGCGCCCGCCCGATGTCACGCGCCACGCGCGCCACGAGCTGCACGTGCAGGCCACGTCGCGCCAGGTCGTCGTTGGCGCGGAACGAGAAGACCTGGGTCTTGCCGGCCAGGCGGTTGTAGGCGGGCAGGTGCACGACCTTCTCGGCGTCGCGCACGAAGGCGGGGCGCAGGGACGTGTCGCGGTCGCGCTCGCAGGCGTCGCGGCGGATGGCCGAGGCGTCGCGGCACGCGAACGGCGAGAGCCGCCCGCTCGCGGCGAGCTCGGCCACGAGGCGCTCGGCGCGCTCGGAGAGGCGCCCGGTGAGGCCGGGCGCGAGCGGGTTGGCGGGGGTCGTGGCGCGCGCGCCCATGTGCTACTGCCTCACCACGAGGCAGCCCATGTCGGCGCGCCGGCCCCAGGAGCCCAGCGGGCCCGCGGCGCCGCAGCGCGCGTAGACGCCGCCGAACTCGCCGTGGAACAGGAACAGCCCGAGCAGCACGCGCGCGTCGAGCTCCTCGCCGGCGACGAGCTCGGAGGAGGGCCCGGCGCCGCCCACGGTGACGCGCGCGACGGGCGCGCCGTCGAGGCGGACGGCCACGCCGCCCTCGTCGCAGCAGGCGAGAAGGACGCGCCACCACTCGTCACGGTCCATGCGGTCCTCGCCCGCCACGGCCTCGGTCACGCTATAGGCGCCGGCGGGGCGCAGCAGCCACTGGTCCTGCTCGGCGATGTAGCGCGAGACGTCGTCCCCGCGCTCGAGGAAGCGCGCCTCGGGGACGTGGGAGCGCACGAAGGCGAGCTCCTGGGCATCGAGCACCGACTCCATGGCCTCGGAGCCGAGCACCGGGAACAGGGCGTTGGTCGAGACGGGCCAGGTGCGGAAGCCGCCCACCACGCAGGCCAGGCCACGGCGCGCGGCCTCGATGAGGGCGCGGGAGCCGTCGCAGGGCTTCTCGAGCATCTCGCTCACCAGGGCGCGGCGGTAGACGCAGGTCACGGGGCCCTCGGAGTCCACGAGGCGGCGCTGGCCGTCGCCGCCCTCCTCGATGCGCAGGTCGCGGATGTCCACGAAGCGCGCGTAGACGCCCTCGTCGGCGAGGCGCTCGATGAGGTCGGCGAACTCGCCCTCGGAGGCGCTCTCGGCGTAGTCCACGATGCCCACCGGCGGGCGCTCGGGGCTGCGGATGCCCTCGCCGGCGTTGGCCCACGAGCGGTAGGTCTCGCGCAGGGTCGCCACCACGCCGTCGGCGATGTCGAAGGTCTCCACGCCCTTGTGGCGCTCGGAGAAGCGGCGGTAGCTCTCGGTGAGCTGGATGGCGCGCGTCACGTCCACCGATGCGGTCATGCCCACCGAGCTGTCTGTGGAGACGCCGCAGAAGCGCACGTCGCCGGTCGCAGGGTCAAAGAGCGCGTCCAGGCGGACGAAGGGGAGGAGCCGCTCGTAGCCCGTGGGCATGAGAGTGAGCTCCTCGACCTCGGCGGGCAGGCGGAACAGCGCGCGGAAGGAGGCGTCGTCGAGGTAGCGGCGCATGATCTTGTCGAGGACGCGGCCCATGGTCTCGGAGGCGTCGCGCAGGATGTCGACCTCGGCGTCGCCGAGCACGACCGGCGTGAGCGCCCAGGCGCCCGACCCGTAGCGCTCGGAGGCGGGGTGCGTGCTGGCGAGGTAGGCGCTGCCCGCCGCCCTCCCCTCGGCGTCGCCGTCAAGGTCGCGGACGATGCCGCGGAACTCGTCCCCGAGCGTGCGGCTGCGCAGGTTTCCCATGGTCACTCCCCAATCCCTCGGGCGTCGCACGGGGGGCGCGGCGCTCCTTGCTCGCGGCATTGTAGGTGTTGGCGGCTCAAAACGGCAAACACGAGCGCAAAGGCGCCCGATATGTGAATCTGCTATGAAGACGGGGTCCCCGGGAGGGGCGGGCGGCGCCCGATTCTCGGCAAGCGGCGGGACGATGGGAACGGAGGTCTTTGTCACACGCCGCGGGCGGCGCGCGGGGGCTACCGGGGAGCGCCGAACGCGTCCGCCAGCTCCTTGGCAATCAGGCGCGACCCCTCGGCGCCCGGGTGGTCCGAGCCGTCGGCGAGAAGCTCGCCCAGCTTGTCGGCCGGCAGCAGCGCCGCGCCGTCCACCACGCGCATCCGCGGCCACCGCGCCGCGGCCTCGGCGATCAGGACGTCCACCTCGGGGGCGCAGCTGCGCGGGTGCGTGGGGTAGTAGGCCTCGGTGTGCGGCGGGGTCGTCACCACGAGCGCGGGCGCGTCGGGCCAGCCGGCCGCGACCTCGGCGAGGTAGGCGCGCGCGTCGCGGCGCACGGACGCGGCGACGCACGGCTCGAAGCGGTAGTTGTCGGCGAACTCCACCACCACGGCGGCCACCGGCCCCGCCGCGGCGGGGTCCGGGAGCGATCCCGGCTGGAAGACCTGGCCGCCCACCCCCTGGTTCACCAGGTCGAGCCCCAGGCGCTCGGCGAGAAGGACCGGCCAGGTGAGGGCCGGGTCGGCCACGGTGAAGCCCTGGGCGACGGAGTCGCCGAGGACGAGCAGGGCGGGCCGGGGACGGAGCGGCTCGAGGTAGGTGGCGCCCTCCACGGTGACGTCGCCCACCGCGCAGCCGGTGAGGCACGGCAGGTAGAGGCGCACCTCGTGCTCGGGCCCGAGGCCGGGCAAGTGCGCCATCCCGGGCACCGGCAGGCTCGCCGGGTCCTCGAGGACGAGCTCCACGCCCCTCTCGCCGTCCGCCGCGAGCGGGCCCGTGCGCCGCCCGTCCACGACGGCCGACGCGCGCGTGACGTCGCCGGCGGGCTCGCCGGTGTGGCGCTCCGCGTCGGCGAGCATCGTGCGCGTGGGGAGCGGCGGGACGTCCGGCGCGAGCCCCACGCGCGCCGCACGCCCATCCGTGCGGAAGGCCACGCACACGCCGGCCGTGCAGGCCGCCATCTGGCGGTAGAGCCCGGGGTGCCAGGCCGCCACGCTCCCGAGGGCGCGCAGCTGGGCGGCCGTGAAGCGGCTCGGGCGCGCGAGGCCGTCGGACGAGGGCGCGACGTCGAGCGCCCCGCGCAGCAGCTCGGCCGCGGGTCGTGTCAGCTCATCGGCCATGGCGCTCACTCGCCGTCGCGCACCGGCTCGTAGAACTCCTCGCCGTCGTCGAGGCGCAGGATCAGGACCTGCCCGTAGCCGGCGCCGCCGGCCGCGCCGCAGTCCACGTCCCAGCGGTCGCGCGCCTCCCCCACGCGCACCATCCGCGCCAGGCCGTCCTCCCCCACGGGCGCGCGGTCGAGCGAGGAGGCCATGCGCTCGAGGTAGGGCGTCGGCGTGTGGCCGGCGACCACCACCGGGCCCGTGCCGTCGGCGCCCAGAAGCCCCCGCTCGGCGCCCCAGAACTCCTCGCGGATCCAGGTGAGGTCGTCGGGCGACTGCGCGGCGAGATAGGCGGAGGCGCCCGCGTCGTCCCAGGACTCGGGCTCGGCCGCCGTGAGCCTCACCCCGGCGTGGGCGAGCAGGTAGAGCGTGCCGCCCACGCGCGCGTGCAGCGAGCGCGGCAGCGCCCGGACCCAGGCGAGCAGGTCATCCAGCTCGTCGGCCTCGAGGGCCTCCAGGCCGGCCGAGGTCGTGGCGCCGCCGTTGAGCGCCCAGTTCATGGTCGCGAGCAGGTCGTGGTCGTCCGCGAGGCACGAGATCATCAGGTCCTCGTGGTTGCCCATCAGCGCGACGGCGCCGGGCAGCGCGCGCACCAGGCGCAGCACGCCCACCGGGTCGGGGCCGCGGTCGATCATGTCGCCCAGGCAGACGAGGCGGTCGCCGTCGGACGGCGAGACGCGCTCCAGCGCGCGCTCGAGGGTCGCGCGGTGACCGTGCACATCGGAGAAGACGTATGTCGCCACGCGCACCCTCCTTCCCGTGGCCGCCCCGCCCGCGCCATCGGGCGGGCGCGGGTCGCTTGCTCCCAGCCTAGCATCCGCGCGCCGCCGGCGCGAGGCGGCGCCGCGAGCGGTCTCGCGGGCGTCAGGCGCGCCGCCGCGAGCGGGCCCTGCGGCGGCGCAGGCGCCACGCGGGCACGCCGCCGGCGTCCACCACGTGCGCGGGCAGCCGCCCCTCCCCCGCGCGGCGCACCTCCGAGACGACGCGCGCCACGGTGGCCTCCCGGCGCGGGTGATTGGGTGTGCCCTCCCCGAACACCACCCAAGGTCCACCGGTGGAGGGAGAGTGGCACCCTCTGCTCGCGTCGCAGGCGGGGGTGTGCG
>NZ_CBIFYV010000068.1:0-10906 GCF_966187215.1 Thermophilibacter sp. | reverse complement strand
CGTCGAGAAGGGCGGGACGGAGGGAAGACCGCGCAACACGCGGCGGGGGGACCCTTCTGGGCCCGCCCGCCACTGCCGAGTCTGGTGCTGCGAGTCGTCCGCGCTAGATGAACAGCTCGCCGGTGTTACGGTAGTTGTCCGCGAGGTGCGTCCCCACGACCCCGAGCGCGAGGCCGGCGACGGTGGCGAGTGCAAACTTGGTGATGGTTCCGAGCATGGTGGATTCCCTTCTCTCGGCGGGCCTCTCGCCCGCTCCCAACTGACGAGGTCATCCTCGCGTGCGCGGATGAACCCACCGTCTCGCCTGCGTAAACGCGGTCGTTAACGCTGCGTTCACGAGGATGTCGTTCAATTGCGGGCAACGATGAGAGGGGGCGCCATGGCCAACATCCTGGTGGCGGAGGACAACAGGAACGCGAACAAGCTCATCTGCGCCGTCCTGCGCCGGCAGGGCCACGAGCCCATCGCCGCCTACGACGGCCGCGAGGCGCTCGACGCCTTTGACGAGCATCACATCGACTTGCTGATCGCCGACGTCATGATGCCGCGCCTGGACGGCATGGAGCTCGTCCGCCAGCTGCGCGCCGCCGACTATGACCTGCCGATCCTCATGCTCACGGCCAAGAGTGCGCAGGAGGACAAGAACGCCGGGCTCATGGCCGGCGCGGACGACTACCTGACCAAGCCCGCCAACATGCAGGAGCTCGTGCTACGCGTGCGCGCCCTCCTGCGCCGCGCCGGCGTGCGCGACGAGCGGCGCATGGAGGTGGGCCGCGTGGTGCTCGACGCCGACGCGCTCGCCGTGGTGCGCGGCACCGAGGAGGTCCGCCTGCCGCCCAAGGAGTTCCGGCTGCTGCAGTTTTTGCTGCAGAGCCCTGGCCACACCTACACGCGCCTGCAGCTCCTGGACGAGGTCTGGGGCTGGGACACCGAGAGCGCCGAGCGCACCGTGGACGTGCACGTCAACCGCCTGCGCAGCCGCTTCGCGGACTGGGACGACTTCCGCATCGAGACGATCCGCGGCCTGGGCTACCGCGCCGTGGTGCCCACCGCGTGACGGTGCCGCGCCACCAAGGCGCCGCCGCGCGCATGCTACACTGTGCGGACCAACCGCATAGAGGGCACGGTTCGAAGAGCTGCTACGCCTAGTAGATGAAAAAAGGATTCCGGTTTGACCCCGGATCAGCACACGGCTGTGTCAAGGATGGCGACCGCGCGCGTCGCCAGTCCTGCCTTGCCCTCCCGACGCCCGGACTCCGGGAGAGAGCGAGGCACCATGTCTCACAAGATTGTCGACAACGAGAAGTACGGCGAGAAGCCCCTGGTCACGCGGCTCGCCGCCGGCGCGGCGGCGCTCGCGCTGGCGCTGACGGTTGCCGCGTGCGGCTCCGCGCCCGCGACTGACGCGAGCACCGACGCCGGCTCCGACGGGGCCGCTGCCGAGCAGCAGGCCACCATCGCCGTGACCGTTGAGATCGACGGCTCGGCCGGCGAGGTCGATCCCACCACCGCCGAGGTCGAGGTCCCCGAGGGCGCCACCGCCTACGACGCGCTCGTGGCCACCGGTGCCGACGTCAACGCGAGCGACTCCGAGTACGGCATGTACGTGGCCGGCATCAACGGCCTGGCCTCCGGTGACTTCGGCGACACGAGCGGCTGGCTCTACAGCGTCAACGGCGAGGAGGCCCAGGTGGCCTGCTCCGAGTACGAGCTCGAGGCCGGTGACGTCGTGACCTGGACCTACGTGACCGAGTTCTAGTCGTGGGCGCGCGCGTCGCACACACCGCCCTCGACGCGAGCCACGCGTCCGTGCCCGCCCTGCTCTATGCGGGGCTCGTGGCGGTCACGATGCTCGCGGTGCACCCCGTGGTGGCGCTGGCGTCGCTCGCCGGGGCGCTGGCGTGCTCGGCGCTCACGCGCGGCGCGCGCACCACGGGACACGGCCTCGTCTGGCAGCTGCCGATGCTCGCCCTGGTGTGCCTGGCCAACCCGCTCTTCTCGGCGCGCGGCTCCACGCTCGTGGCCAAGTGGGGGACGGTCTCGGTCTACGCCGAGAGCCTGGCGTACGGCGCCACGATGGGCGCGGTCATGGTGGCCGTGGTGGTGTGGCTGGAGTGCGCCGCGCGCGAGCTCACGCAGGACCGGCTGCTCTCGCTCATGGGCGGCCGCGCCCGCTCGCTGCCGCTCGTGACGTCGATGGCCGCGCAGCTGGTGCCGCAGCTCACGGCACGGGCGCGGACGGTGTGCGCGACCCAGCTGGCCTGCACCGCCGCGGGCGTCCGGCCGCCGCGCCGCGCCGCGCTCGTCCGGACCTCGACGATGCTCATGAGCTGGGCGCTCGAGGACTCGGTGGGCCGCGCCGACGCGATGCGCGCCCGCGGCTGGGAGTCGGGACGGGCGCGCACGTGCTACCGGCCGGACCGCCTGCGCCGGCGGGACGCGCGCGACCTCGCGCTTCTCGGCGCCCTCGTGGTTGCGGCCGCCGCCGGTGCCCTTCTCGCCTGCGCGTCCTGGCGCTTCTATCCCCGCATGCCCGAGCCGGGCCCCTGGTGGGCGTTCGCGCCGTTCGCGCTGCTCGCGGCCGTGCCCGCGCTGGCGGAGCTGGCGCGCCGCGTGCGGGAGGGGCGGCTCGCATGAGCGCGGCGCTTTGTTTCGAGGGCGTGGGCTTCTCGTATCCCGACGCGGACGCACCCGTGCTGCGCGACGTGTCGCTCGAGGTCCCAGAGGGCGCGTTCGCCCTGCTCGCCGGGGCCACCGGCTCGGGAAAGTCCACGCTTCTGCGCCTGGCCAAGCCCGAGGTCGCGCCGGCCGGACGGCTCTCCGGCACCGTGCGCGTCCTGGGCGGCGACGCGCGCTCGCTCGACCCGCAGGCCTCGGCGCGCGCCGTGGGCTACGTCTTCCAGAGCCCCGACGAGCAGGTCGTCTGCGACACGGTCTGGCACGAGATGGCCTTCGGGCTGGAGAACCTCGGTGTGCCGGAGGGCGAGATGCGCCGCCGCGTGGCCGAGACCTGCAGCTTCTTTGGCATGGGGCCGTACTTCCGCGCGCGCACGGCGGAGCTGTCGGGCGGGCAGCGCCAGCTCGTGGCGCTGGCGGCCACGCTCGCGCTGCGCCCGCGCGTGCTCCTGCTCGACGAGCCCACGTCCATGCTCGACCCGCTCGCCGAGAAGGACTTCCTCTCGCTGCTCTTCCGCGTGAACCGCGAGCTGGGCGTCACCGTGGTCGTGGCCACGCACGCTCCCGAGGCCATGGTCGATTACGCGACCTGCGCCTTCGAGCTGTCGGACGGGACCGTGCGGGCGGTGGAGCCGGCCTCGCTCGCGCACCCCGCGCCGCTCGCGGCACCCGCGCGCCGCGCGCTCCTGGAGGCGGGCCCGGCCGCCGTGCGCGTGGACGAGGCCTGGGCGCGCTACGCCCGCGACGCCGACTGGGTGCTGCGCGGGCTCGATCTCGAGGTGGGGGAGGGAGAGGTGCGCGCGCTCGTGGGCGCCAACGGATGCGGCAAGTCCACGCTGCTCTCGCTCGTGGCGGGCACGCTGCGTGCCCAGCGCGGCCGGGTGTCGAGTGCGCACGCGAACGACCAGGCGCTGCTGCCGCAGGACCCGCGGGCGCTTCTCGCCTGCGACACGGTGCGCGGCGAGCTCATGGAGTGGGCGCGCGGCGGGCGCTACGGCGCGGCCGAGGTCGACGTGGCGCTCGCGCGGCTTGGCCTGGCGGATGCGCCCGATCGCCACCCCTATGACCTCTCGGGAGGTCAGCAGCAGCTGCTGGCGCTGGAGAAGCTCCTGCTCACGCGGCCGCGGCTGCTGCTTCTGGACGAGCCGACCAAGGGGCTCGACCGCGCGGCGCGTGAGGCCGTGGCCGCGCGCGTGGCCGCGGCGCGCGACGCCGGCGCCACGGTGCTTCTCGCCACGCACGACCTGGCCTTCGTCCGGGCCGTGGCGGACAGCGTGTCGCTCGTCTTTGACGGCCAGGTCGCCGTGAGCGAGCCGGCCGCGGAGTTCCTCGAGCGCTCCTGGGTCTGGCACGCGTAACGCGCGATTGCCAGAAAATTCGAGTTACGCGTGCTCGGCAGCATACGTAACTCAAGAAGACCGTGCAAAAGGGCCGAGAAATACGAGTTACGCGTCCCCGCCGCAGTCGTTGGGGACGCGTAACTCACGATCGCTGGCAATGCTTAGTTGCGCGTGCACATGCCGCGCTACTCGAAGAGCAAGAACGGCTCGGTCTCGTCCATCTCGTCCTCGTCGAGGTCCTCGAGGTCGTCGACGTGGGCGTGGTCGTCGTCGTGCTCGTCGCCCCAGGCGTAGGCGTTGGCGAAGTCGTCGTCCTCGTCGACCACGGGCAGCGCGCTCGTGACGCTGCAGAGCCCGCTTATGGCCGGCACGATCTTCTGCCACTGGCAGATCACGGGCTCCGCGGGCGCGCCCTCGAGCTCGGTCAGCGAGTCGAGGAAGATCTCGTGCGCGCCCTCGAGCAGGTCGGAGGTGCGGCGGACGCGGCTCAGGCAGTCGGCGAACTTCTCCATGGCCTCGTCGGGGTTCTCGGCCTCCACCACGCAGGGCATGAGGCAGTAGTTGTCCTTGGAGTCGGAGTCGTCGTTGTAGCTGAAGTTGCCGATGTAGAGCATGGTGCCTCCTCCGTCGCGGGCGGGCTATGGCACACTGGTACCCATGATGCGGACAGGACAAACCCGGGGCGTCGCCGGACGGCGCCTGCTGGCCGCCCTGGAGGTGCCGGCGCTCGTGGCGGTGCCAGCGGCGATGGTCGCGCTCGCGCTGGCGGGCGTGCGCGCCACGGCGGGCCTCACGCTGGCGGTGGCGCTGCTCGCCGTGGGCCTGCTGCTCGCGAGCTTCGAGGCGTCGCGGCCCGCGCTGCGCCAGCTCATGCCCACGGCGGTGCTCGCGGCGGTGGCGGCGGTCGGCCGGGCGCTCTTCGCGCCGCTGCCGGACGTCAAGCCGGTCTCGGCCGTGGCCATCGTGGCGGGCGCGGCGCTCGGGCGGCGCAGCGGCTTCGTGGTGGGGGCGCTCGCGGCGCTGCTGTCCAACTTCGTCTTCGGCCAGGGGCCGTGGACGCCCTGGCAGATGTACGCGTGGGGGCTCGTGGGCTACGTGGGCGGCGCGCTGGCCGAGCATGGCGCGCTGGGCCGCCCGGCGGTGCTCTACGGCTGGGGCTTCGCGTCGGCGCTGGTCTACGGGCTCATCCTCAACGGCTACCACGTGCTCGGCTACGTTCAGCCGCTCACGTGGCCGGCGGTGCTCGCGGCCTGTGCGGCGTCGCTGCCGCTCGACGTCACGCACGGCGCGGCCACGGTGGCGTTTCTCGCCGCGATTTGGGTGCCGTGGGGCCGCGCGATCCGCCGCGTGGTGGCCAAGTACGACCTGTGAGACATTGGGGACAGGTTCGTTTGTCTCATTAAAATCCCTATGAGACAAACGAACCTGTCCCCAACGTCTCACTGCCGGCTGGCGAAGCGTTCCGGGTGCCACCAGCTGCGGCTGCTATGATGGGCGCACGTGGTGGACGCGCGGACGGAGGGGGACGGCGATGATCAATCTGGGCACGACGCTTCTGGGCATCATCAACACCACCTCCTACCACTCGACCAACCACCAGATCGCGACGTACGTGCTGGAGAACCTCGAGCGCCTCGACTACCTGAGCGAGCCCGAGATGGCGCGCGCCTGCAGCGTCTCCAAGAGCTCCATCAACCGCTTCTGCAAGGAGCTCGGCTACGAGAGCTTCGCCCGCTTCCAGGCCGACGTCCTGCGCTTCAGGCGTCGCAACAACTTCAAGTACGTCCTCGGCGCGGACGACGTGCGCAACCCCGATAGCACCCTGCTGCACAACTACTGCGCGAGCGTGGCGAGAAACGCCGGCCTTCTCGCCGCCAACGTCGACGACGCGGCGCTCGAGCAGGTCGCGCGCGACCTCGACCGCTACGACGAGGTGATGGTCATCGGCGAGATGCAGTCGGGCGACGTGGCCTACGCCTTCCAGCACAACCTCTTCGAGGCGGGCCGCGTGGTGACCGCCAACGTCTACGCGAAGGAGCAGCGCGAGCTTTTGGGGCGCCTGGGCCCCGGCGCGCTCGTGATCGTGTTCTCGCTCTTCGGGCACTTCTTCCGGCGCGTCTGCGAGGAGCCGGGCCAGCTCTCGCGCTCGGAGGGCACCAAGGTCTGCTGGATCACGTCGTGCCCCACGATGGCGCCTGACATGGAGGTCGACCTCGTCATCGACTGCGGCCTGGGCAAGAACCTGGCGGCCGGCAACCTCGCCATGGAGATGGTCGCCAACGCCATCGTGATGCACTACTGGCGCCTGCACCATCCCGAGACGTCCGCCTAGCGCGCCCGCCCTGCGCCGCTCGCCGCCCGTAACCTACCGCTCACGGCTGGCCAGCATTTTGGCCCTTTGACGCGAAGTCATCAAAACAAGGCTCTTAGCTGCGGTTTCGTGCTGCGAAACCGAGTTCCAGGTTGTGGAACCGAGTTTGGACGATATCAGAAGTTTCTCCTCCTACCATGCGATGTGACAAAGGGCCGCGCACCCGGGAGCGGCAGGCAGGTTTCACTTCACATGGAGGAGAAGAACATGGACAACGTCCAGTTGGCCAAGGACTGCGTGCGCCTGGTGGGCGGCAAGGACAACGTCGCCACCGTCACGCACTGCTTCACGCGCCTGCGCTTCCAGCTCAAGGACAAGAGCAAGGCCGACCTCGAGGCCCTGAAGGAGCTCGACGGCACGCTCGACGCCCTCGAGGTGGGCGACCAGACCCAGGTCATCATCGGCCCGCAGGTCAACGAGGTCTTCAAGGAGGTCGAGAAGGTCGTCGGCAAGAGCGTGGCCGATCCCACGCCCGTGAAGGACGACGCGGCGGCCGCGGCCGACGGCGCCGCCGACGCCGATAAGAAGGGCCTCTCGGTGGGCAAGCTGCTCGACATCGTCACGGGCATCTTCGCCCCGGTCATCACCGCGATCACCGCGGGCGGCATGGTCAAGGCGGCCCTGCTCATCATGGGCCTCTTCGGCCTGCCCACGGACTCGCAGGAGTATTACATCCTCAACTTCATCGCCGACTCCGTCTTCTACTTCCTGCCGATTCTGCTGGCCTTCTCGAGCGCCAACAAGTTCGGCTGCAACCCCTACATCGCGGCCATCGTGGGCGGCGTGCTGCTGCACCCCAACTGGACCGCGCTCGTGACGGCAAACGAGCCGGTGAGCTTCTTCGGACTGCCGGTCACGCTCTACAACTACTCCTCGAGCGTGCTGCCCATCATCCTGACAGTGCTCTTCATGTCCTTCGTGGAGCGCTTCGCCGAGAAGGTCTCGCCCAACGTGGTCAAGGCCGTCCTGCAGCCCCTGCTGACGCTCGGCATCACCGCGCCCGTGGCCCTCATCGTCATCGGCCCGCTCGGCTCGATCATCGGCGGCTTCCTCGCCTCGGTCCTCTCGTTCCTCGACACCAACGTGCCCGTCCTCGTTCCCACGATCGTCGGCGCCGTGTGCCCGCTGCTCGTCTTCGCCGGCATGCACCTCGCCATCTTCCCGTCCCTGCAGACCATCCAGGTCGCCGCGCAGGGCTATGAGACCGTCTGCGGCCCCGGCATGCTCGCCGCCAACATGGCCGTCGCCGGCGCCACCCTCGCCACGGCCTTCCGCGTGAAGAAGCCCAAGAACCGCGAGATGAGCATCTCCACCGGCATCACCGCCCTCTGCGGCATCACCGAGCCCGCCCTCTACGGCGTGGTCTTCAAGTTCCACAAGCCGCTCGTGGCCGGCATGATCGGCGGCGCGGTGGGCGGCCTGTTCGCCGGCATCACGCACCTCAAGCGCTACGCCTTCGCCACGCCCGGCATCCCCGCCCTGCCCACCTTCATGGGCGACGACCCTAACAACATCTTCCTCGCCATCGCCACGGTGGCCATCGCCTTCGTCGTCGCCTTCGTGGTCTCGCTCGTCCTGGGCGTGGACGAGGACGGCGCGGCCAAGCAGTCCGCCTAGCGGCGCCTCCGCATCGCAACGAACGACCAAAAGGAGCAGCACATGCCTTTCCGCAAGGACTTCCTCTGGGGCGGCGCCACCGCCGCGAACCAGCTCGAGGGCGCCTGGCAGGCCGACGGGCGCGGGCCCTCCATCGCCGACGTCATGACCGGCGGCACCGCGCACAAGAGCCGCACCCTCACCTACGTGGACGCGCAGGGCGAGCCCGGCCACCTCGAGTTCTTTGGCAACCTCCACGAGCCGCCCGCCGGCTCCACCTTTAAGACGCTGCCGGGGGAGTGGTACCCCAACCACGAGGGCATCGACTTCTACCACACCTACGAGTCCGACATCGCCCTCATGGCTGAGATGGGCTTCAAGGCCTTCCGCATGTCCGTGGCGTGGAGCCGCATCTACCCCAACGGCTGGGAGGAGGAGCCCAACGAGGCGGGCCTGGCCTTCTACGACCGCGTCTTTGACTGCCTGCGCGAGCACGGCATCGAGCCCGTGGTGACGATCAGCCACTACGAGACGCCGCTCGGCCTGGTGAACCGCTGGAACGGCTGGATGGACCGCCGCACCATCGACTGCTTCGTGCGCTACGCCCGCACGCTCTTCGAGCGCTACCGCGGCAAGGTGCGCTACTGGATGACGTTCAACGAGATCAACGTCATGAACACCAACGCCTGGCTCGGCGCGGGGCTGCCCTCCTCGGACCCAAAGGTCACGATGGTCGCCGCGCACCACATGCTCGTGGCCTCCGCGCGCGCCGTGAAGGTCGCGCACCAGATCGACCCGAAGAACCTCGTGGGCTGCATGCTCACGTTCAGCCAGGGCATGGTCTACCCCTACAGCTGCCGCCCGGAGGACGTGCACAAGGCCTGGGAGCTCGCGAACCGCTGCTACTTCTTCTCGGACGTGCAGGCGCGCGGCTACTACCCCAGCTACCAGCTGCGCCGCTACGAGCGCGAGGGCATCGACGTGGGCATGACCGAGCAGGACGAGCGCGACCTTGCCGAGGGCTGCGTGGACTACGTGGGCTTCAGCTACTATCGCTCCACCACGGTCTCCACCGACCCCTCCGTGCCGCTCGTGGACCCCGACTCGCCCATGAGGGAGATCCTGGGTGTGAAGAACCCCTACCTCACGGTCTCCGACTGGGGCTGGACCATCGACCCGCAGGGTCTGCGCAACGCCCTCGACAACCTCTACGACCGCTATCAGAAGCCCCTCTTCATCGTGGAGAACGGCCTCGGCGCGGTGGACGAGCTCGGCGAGGACGGCTCGATCGACGACTCCTACCGCATCGACTTTCTGCGCGCGCACGTGGAGGCCATGAAGGAGGCTGTCGAGAAGGACGGCGTTGACCTCATGGGCTACCTCTGGTGGGGCCCGATCGACCTCATCAGCGCCTCCACGGGCGAGATGAGGAAGCGCTACGGCTTCATCTACGTGGACCGCAACGACGACAACACCGGATCGCTCAAGCGCTTCCGCAAGCGCAGCTTCGACTGGTACAAGAAGCTCATCGCCTCCAACGGCGAGGACCTGGCGTAGGTGGGCGCCGTGGGGGCGGCGGCATATCTGGTCGCGGCGGCGAGCGCGCTTCTCGGCGGGTTCGTCCAGGGCGTGACCGGCTTCGGGGCGGGCGTGGTCGTCATGGTCGCACTGCCGGCGCTGCTCGCCGTGCCCCAGGCCGCCGCCGTCTCCGGCGCGATCTGCGTGGCGCTCACGGCCTCGATGACGTGGCGCTACCGTGCCTCCGTGCGCCCCTCGGCGATCGCGGGCCCGGCCGCGCTCTACGTGGCGGCGAGCGCGGCGGCCATCGTGCTGACCCGCGGCGTCGACCAGGGCGTCATGAAGGTCGCGCTGGGCCTCTTCCTCATGGTGCTGGCCGCCTACTCCCTGCTCGCGCCGGGCGGGGAGGGGCGGCGCGTCGAGGGCGCGGCGGCGCTCGCCTGCGTCGTCGTCTCGGGCGTCTGCGACGGCGCGTTCGGGATCGGCGGGCCTCTCATGGTGCTCTACTACCTCTCCCGCACCGACGGCGTGGAGGAGTACCTCGGCACCATCCAGGGCTTCTTCTGCGTCACGCTCATATGCGCGACGGCGTTCCGCCTTGCCACCGGCGTCATCGGGGCTGCGCAGCTCCCGCTCGTGCTTGGGGGCGTGGCGTGCGTGCTCGCGGGCGCCGCGCTCGGCGCGCGGGTGGTCGAGCGTCTTGACGCCGAGGCCCTGAGAAGGGCCGCCTACGTGGTGATCGGCCTCGCCGGGGCCGTGAACGTGGTTTCGGGACTGGTGTGACGGGGGAGGGTCCCCGTCCGCTGAGAGAAAGGTATGAACCATGGGACTCTTTGACGTGTTCAAGAAGAAGGCCGAGCCGGCGGGTCCGGCTCCCGTTGCCGCGCAGGCGGGCACGGACGTGCTCTGCGCGCCGGTGTCTGGCCGCGTGGTCGCGATGGCCGACGTGCCCGACCCGGTCTTCTCGGGCGGCGCGCTCGGCAAGGGCTGCGCCATCTGGCCCGAGGGCGACGTGGTGTACGCGCCGGCCTCCGGCACCGTGAGCGCGGCCATGGGCCACGCCGTGGGCCTCACCACCGACGACGGCGCCGAGCTCATCATCCACGTGGGCATCGACACCGTTGAGATGCAGGGCAAGGGCTTCACCACCCTCGCCGAGCAGGGCGCGCGCGTCGAGGCCGGCCAGCCGGTCCTCGGCATCGACCGCGCCGCCATCAAGGCGGCCGGCCATCCCGACTGCGTGGTGCTCGCGGTCTCCAACTCCGCCGACTTCGCCGACGTCGCGCTCACGGTCGAGTCGGAGACGACCGTCGAGGCCGGCGCGGTGGTCCTCAAGGTCACGCGCTCGTAGCCGGCCACGTGCGATCGCGGCGCGGGCGGCGGCATCCTCCACACGTCGCCCGCG
>NZ_CBIFYV010000067.1:0-21514 GCF_966187215.1 Thermophilibacter sp. | reverse complement strand
GTCCTTGCAGCGGGGGTTCTTCCTTTTGATGAATTCGGGGAGAACTCGCCGGGGGACACCCCCTCGGCGCCCAGGCCCGCTGCCATGGCAACGCCGCCCACAGCGGGCTCGCCCTGCGCTCCGACCCCGTCGCCGGCAGCCACCGCGCTAGGCGGGACGTCGATCGCCCCCGCTGCGCGCAGCTGCTCCAGGCTCTCGAGCGTCTCCACGGCGTCGTGCGTCTCGTCGAACTCGGCGGCGACGCCCATGAACTCCTTGATGTTCTCGATGCGCCCGTCGGCCTCCACGCTGTGCTCGGCCTCGAGCGCGCGCACCAGGCCGGAGCGGTCCACGATGGCGTCGACCACGTCCGCGAGCTCGCCGGTGAGGTGGCGTCCCGCCTCGATCACGCCGCAGAACTCGGCCAGCGCCGAGCGCACCTTGGCGCCCAGCAGGCCCGTCTCGGCGACCGCCATCTCGCACGCCGAGAAGAACGAGATGCCCTCGTCGGCCGCGAGCTGGCGAATCCTGTTGACGGAGGTGGTGCCGATGCCGCGGCGCGGGGTGTTGACCACGCGCAGCGCGGCCACGTCGTCGTCGGGGTTGACCACGAGCTTGAGGTAGGCCATCACGTCGCGGACCTCGGCGCGGTCGAAGAAGCGCGTGCCGCCCACGATCTTGTACGGGACCCCCGCGCGCAGGAACATGTCCTCGAGGATGCGGGACTGCGCGTTGGTGCGGTAGAAGACGGCCATGTCGTCGTAGCTCGTGCCGCCGTCGTGGAGCTTCTCGATCTCGGAGCCGATCCAGCGGCCCTCGTCGCGTTCGTCGGAGCCCTGGAACACGCGGATCCTCTCGCCGTCACCGGCGTCGGTGAACAGGCGCTTGGGCTTGCGCCGCGCGTTGTGGGCTACCACGGCGTTGGCGGCGTTCAGGATGTGGCCCGTGGAGCGGTAGTTCTGCTCGAGGCGCACCACGTGGGCGTCCGGGTAGTCCTTCTCGAAGTCCAGGATGTTCTGGATGTCGGCGCCGCGCCAGCTGTAGATGGACTGGTCGTCGTCGCCCACGACCATGAGGTTGCGGTGGCGCGCGGCCAGCAGGTTGGTGATCGCGTACTGAACGTGGTTGGTGTCCTGGTACTCGTCCACGCTGATCTGGCGGAAGCGGTCCTGGTAGCGCGCGAGCACGTCCTCGTGGCGGCTCAGCAGCTGGTAGGCCTTGACGAGCAGATCGTCGAAGTCCAGGGCGTTGGCCTTGGCCAGGCGCTGGTCCAGCGCGCGGTAGACCCGCCCCGCGGCGCGATCGGCCGGGTTGGCCGAGCTCTCAAGCTCCTCGGGGCCCACCAGGGCGTTCTTGGCGGCCGAGATCTTGGCGCGGATGCCGTTCAGGGGGAACTGCTTGGCGTCGATGTCCAGGTCGGCCATAATGGACTTGACTAGGCGACGGGAGTCGTCGTCATCGTAGATGGTGAAGTTGGGGCGGTAGCCTGCGAGCTCCGGGTCCTCGCGCAGCATCCGCACGCACATGGCGTGGAACGTGCAGACCCACATGCCGCGCGTGCCGCCGGGCGGAAGCAGCGCCTCCAGGCGCTCGCGCATCTCGGCGGCCGCCTTGTTGGTGAACGTGATGGCCAGGACCTGCCACGGCCGGACGCCCTCGTCGGCGATCATGTGCGCGATGCGGTACGTGAGCACGCGCGTCTTGCCCGAGCCGGCGCCGGCGAGCACCAGCAGCGGCCCGCGGGTGCACGCGGCGGCCTCGCGCTGGGCGGGGTTGAGGCTG
The DNA here is from genome assembly GCF_966187215.1 of Thermophilibacter sp. Lineage (NCBI taxonomy): Bacteria > Bacillati > Actinomycetota > Coriobacteriia > Coriobacteriales > Atopobiaceae > Thermophilibacter > Thermophilibacter sp. The sequence continues at coordinate 19,753 of NZ_CBIFYV010000067.1, read as the reverse complement.
GCAAGGTCAACGACCGGCGCCGCGGGCTCGGCGCCGAACAGGGACTGCTGGGAGTCTGGCATCTGGCTGGTTCCTCTCGCTTCTCGTCTGCCCTACGAGTGTAGCGGGAGGGCCGGACAAACGCGGCGAGAAGGGCGGAGCGCAGGCGTCGTCCCCCATTAACCCGCAAATTCTGACTTTTCAGAAACCCAATCGTGCAAATATATGGTTATGAAATCATTTTTTGCGGGTTATTTGGGGTGGAGAGCGGGAAGGGCGGGGGGCAACGCGGGGGCGAGAAGATCGACGGCCCGCGGACGGACACGCCGAGAAGGCCAACGCGTCAGTCGCGGTCGCGCTTGCCCTTGCGCGCGGGCTCGTCGCGAACGACGCTCTCGCGCTCGTAGGTGAGGCTGTAGGCGGTCTCGAGACCCTTGAGCAGCTCGCTGACGTCGTGCTCGCCCATCTTGCTGAGGCTGTTCGCGAGGCTCGACACGCCGCCCGAGCTGCGGTCGCGCGCGTGGGCGCGGCCCTCGTCGGTGCAGGTGGCCACCACGCGGCGGCGGTCCTCGGGGTCGGGCGTGCGCACCACGAAGCCCTTCTCCTCCAGCGAGTCGAGGATGCGGGTCATGCGCGGGCGCGAGTAGCCGAGCCGCTTGGCGAGGTCGGACGGGCTCATGCCCCCGTCATGGCGCGAGAGGTAGTCGAGGACCGGGTCCTCGCCCATGGACATGCCGAACGCGGTGCCGATGGATCCCTTGGCGACACCGCGCGAGTACATGATGAGCTTCTTGGCGGCGTCCTCGTAGTCCATGTCGCTGCGTCTCGTCTCCTCGTCGGAATGGGCCTGCGCGGCGCGAGAGGCGGCGCGCAGTCTGTTAATAGTAGCAACATTCTTCCCATTCCTCATGAAATACACCTCCCCGGGCGACGACGGGCGGCCTCTAGCGATCAGAGCGGCGCCCGCGCGCGGGCGCGTCGGCGGCCTTCTCGGCGTCGGCCTTCTTTGCCCCCGACCGCTTCCCCGCGGACTTGGCGTCCAGGTCGACGCCGGCGGCGGCCATGATGGCCTTGACGTTCTTCTTGGCGTTGGTGGTACCCACCTTGAGGACCGCCGAGACGAGCGCGCCCACCACGAGCAGGACCACGCCGGCGATCCCGAAGCCGGTGCCGCCCCCGCCGTAGAACCCCCAGTAGCCCAGGATGAACCCGATGGCGAGCAGCGAGTAGCCGATCCTGAGCCACACGTTCAGGCGCTGGATGGCGTCGGTCTGGAGCTTGGCCTCGCGGATGAGGTCCTCGCGCGTCCAGTTGGAGGTGTCGAGGGGCATGGGGGCTCCTTCTCATGAGGGTGCGCCCGGGTCGCAGGGGAGGTAGACCTGCGACCCGGGCCGTGGAGGTAGGGGGCCCGGCAAGGCCGGGCCCCGGGAGAGCCGCGAAGAGACTAGGCGGCCGAGGCGATCGTGGCGGCGCCGAAGAAGCCGCAGCACGCGCCGAGGAAGGCGATCACGAGCAGGATGAGCATCGTGATGATCGGGCTGACCTTCTTCTTGGACATGAGCCACCAGCAGAAGATCGTGAAGATCAGGGGCAGCAGCTTGGGGTAGATGCCGTCGAGCGTGCCCTGCAGGGTGCCGCCGCCGGGAAGCGACAGCGCCGTGGTGATGGAGACCCAGGTGGCGTCGACGGCACCGATGACGATGGTGCCGACCATGACGATGGCCTCACGCAGCGCGGTGGCGTTGGGGCCCACGAGCGCCTCGACGGCGTCGCCGCCGAGCTTGTAGCCGCGGTAGTACGCGAAGCGCATGCCGAAGTAGGCGAGCAGGTTCCAGACCACGATGTAGAAGATCGGGCCGAGCACGGAGCCGCCCTCGGACAGGCCCATGGCGATGCCGAGCAGAATCGGGATCAGCGTGCCGACGATGAGGGAGTCGCCGATGCCGGCGAGCGGGCCCATGAGGCCGGCGCGGATACCGTTGATGGTGTCGTCGTCAACGGGCTCGCCGTTGGCGCGCGCCTCCTCGAGACCCACGGTGACGCCCACGATCATGGTGCCGATCTGGGGCTCGGTGTTGAAGAACGCCGAGTAGGTCTGGAGGGCCTTGGCCTGGTCCTCCTTCTTGTCATAGAGGTCCTCGACGATCGGGAGCATGGAGACCAGGTAGCCGAAGGTCTGCATGTGCTCCTGCGAGAAGCAGGTCAGGTTGCCGTAGTACCAGTTGCGGAAGGACTTGGCGAGTGCCTTCTTGGAGACCTTGCGCTCGCTTCCCTGAGCGGCGGTGGTGTCAGCCATTAGATGTCCTCCTCTTCATCATCGTCCGCGGACGCGTTGAGCGCGGGGCCGGCGGCGGAGACCTTGTCGACCTTCAGGCGAAGGCTCGTGATCTCATAGTTGATCAGTGCGAAGAAGCAGGCGATCGCGGAGGCGGCGATGAGGTTGCAGCCCATGACGGCGGCCAGCGTGAAGCCGAAGAAGAACGGCAGGAAGTCGGTGGCCTTGGTGATGACCTGCTTGAGCAGGATGGCGATACCGACGCAGGGCAGCAGAGAGCCAACCGCGAACAGGGTCTTCATCGGGATGCCGTCCATCGGCAGGCTGGCGAGCAGGTTGTTGACCGCGTCGCCGCCGAAGTAGACGAGCAGGAAGGTCGGGAGGAAGGAGCAGACGATGTGGGAGATCCAGGGCAGGACCATGTCCACGAGGTAGAGCTTGTGGGTGTCGCCCTTCTCGAGCCACTTCCAGCCCATGGCCTGCCAGGCCAGGTTGATCGTGGCGGTGCCGTAGAAGAGGATGGCGCCGAGGGTGCCGCAGGTGGCGCCGATCGAGGTGGCCAGGGCCGCCGCGTCGGCGCTGCCGGCGTCGAGGCCCTGGGCCTTGACGGAGATGAGCGCCAGGGGGATGCCGATGTAGCAGGCCGCGCGGACGTCAGCCGAGACGGTCCCGCCCGGGGTCACCAGGGCGATGTAGACGACCTGGATGGCCATGCCGACGAGGATGCCGTCGGTGATGTCGCCCAGGATGATGCCCACCACCAGACCGGCGACGAGCGGGCGTCCGAGCGTGTAGTTGCCGATGGACGTGCCGCCCATGCCCGGCATCGAGGCCAGGCAGGCAAACAGTCCGAGCAACGCCGCCTGGAACATGTTGATTGCCATACGTACCACCTTTCCCGTGTCCGTGCCCCCTCCGGGGGCTATCTCGCACGCGCGCCCTCGGGTCGGGTGCGCGCTGAACGACGAGCGTGAGCGAGGCTAGTCGGTGTAGCCGAACTGGCCGCGGAACTTCTCCCAGGGGCCGGTCTCCTTGTCGGGGATCAGGCGGAAGTCGACGGCGTAGCCCTTCTTGTAGATGGACTCGATCGCCGCGGCCTCCTCGTCCGTGATCGACTGGTTGTTGCCGATCTTGGTGGTGCCGGGACGGTCGTTGCAGGGCCCCACGATGACGGTCTTGACGTCGTCCGGCACGAAGCCGAAGCTCACGAGGATCTCGGCCATGTCGACCGGGTTCTTGGTGATCAGGAAGTAGCGGGTCTTGCTGTCGCGGACGGTCTGGGCCTTCTCCTTGAAGTGCTCCATCGTCCAGACGAAGGTCTTCTTGTCCGGCGCGGCGCTCTTGTAGGCGCTCTTGAGCACCGGGTTGGACGCCGCGGCGTCGTTGACGGCGATGATGCCGTCGCAGGGGTACTCGACCGCCCAGCGGGTGACCGTCTGCCCGTGGATCATGCGGTCGTCGATGCGAACGAACGAAACTGCCATTGCTCTCTCCTTGCTGCCGTTATCCTTCGGACGGGCCGCGCCCGCCTCGCTTCCTAGAGGTCCTCGTCGTCCTCGTCGCCGCCGAGGTCGAGCTCGACCTCGCGCATGGCCGCCTGACCCTCGGAGACCATCGAGGCGCAGAGGCCGTCGAGGTCGTCGGACTGCAGGTCAAAGGCCGCGGTGAGCGCCATGGGCACGCTCATGCCACCGAAGGCGCGCGTCTTGGCGAGAAGCCCGTGGGAGGCGAGGGTGTTGAGCGCGTTGGTGAGCGGCGAGCCGCCGATGAGGTCGCCGAGCACGAGCACCTCGTCGTCGGCCGTGATCGGCGCGATGACGCCCTCGAGCTCGCTCACGTACTCGTCGGCGCCCTCGCCGTCGCGCAGGCTGCAGCTCAGGATGTCCTCGCGCTTGCCCACCAGCATGTCGAGCACGCTGTGGAGGCCCGGCGCGAACGTCCCGTGACTGACCAGAAGCAGATACCGCATCTTCGTCCCTTTCGCTCTCGTTGCGCTCCGGCGGGTGCCGGAAACTGTTTTGCCGTTAATGATTGTTGTTGTTAACTATTAACAAGGCAAACCAGTGGGGACAAGCGGTCGGAAATCATCGGTTAATGGTAGCAACTATTCTTGATAGCAACTATTTCAGGGTGAAACGAGTTCTGGGTCGCTGCGGGCCGGGATTCGTGGCGCCTCTCGACTCCAAGATCGACGATACGGGCAAAATAACCCGCAAAATCTGACTTTTCAGAAAGCCAATCGTCGGATTATATGGATATGAAATCATTTTTTGCGGGTTAATGACGCGCACGGGACAGGATGCTGGCCGGGACGCTGGCGGCGCCTGGCGACGGGCCGAGAAGGACCGGGGGCCGCCGGGTCACCCGGAACGGGGACCGCCGCGCGACGCCGCTAGAGCCGCGCGCCCAGATAGGCGAGCACGTGGTCCCAGTAGCGCCCCGGATCGGCGAAGACGGCGCAGCAGTGGCCCGCCGACGGGAACGTGACCAGCTCGGAGCCCTCGGGCGCGGCGGCGGCCAGCCGCTCGGCCATGTAGACGGGGCAGATCCTGTCGTCGGTCGCGTGAACGAGGAGCACCGGCCCGCGCGCGGCCCCCACCGCGTCCAGCGGACGCGCGAGCGCGAGGTCGTAGCCGCCGCGACGCAGCCGGAGGAACAGGCGCGCGAGGTCGACGATCGGGTGCGCGGGCATCGGCGGCGTCCCGAGCATGCCGGTCGAGACCGCGTTGACCGCCGCGTTCCAGAAGTCGGCGTAGGCGGAGTCTGCCACGCACGCGCGCACCTGCTCGGGCAGGTCGGGCTCGCCGAACGCCTGGAGCGCCGAGGCGGCCCCCATCGAGATGCCCATGAGCGCCACGCGCGCGCCCGCGCCGGCGCGACCCACGACCCAGCGGCTCCAGGCCACGAGGTCGCGCCGGTCGAGCCAGCCGGCGCCGACCCACTGCCCGCCGCTCTCGCCGTGCGCGCGCATGTCCACGAGCAGCAGGTTGCAGCCGCCCTCCGAGAGGCGGCGCGCGAAGGTCAGCCCGGCACGCCAGTTCTCGGCGAACCCGTGGGCGACGACGACCCAGCGCGCGGACTCGGGATGGGTCACGATCGCGTGCCCCACGAGGCGCGTGCCGTCGTCCGAGACGGTCTCGACGCGCTCCGGGGCGACGCCCGCCTCGTGCAGCCAGCGCCAGGTGCGGTCGGCCTCCTCGGCGCGGTTCCACTCCATGACGTCGCGCTCCTCGCCCACCAGGCCGGGCGACATCTGGCGCACGCGCTCGTCGCCGCCGGCGCCCAGGTAGGGACCGAGCTCCTCCTGGCCGGCGTCGCGGTGCGGCCCCAGCGCGCGGGGCAGCGCCTTCAGCGTGAGGACGCAGACCAGCGCCACGGGCACGACGCCGATCGCCATGAACATGACGCCCACCGGCAGGCCGCCGAGCAGGATGCACCCGACCCCCAGCGCGATCATGATCAGGACGAACCCGAACGGGGCGAGCGAGCGCGACCACACGGGCACGTCCACCTTGGGCGCGCTGAGCTCCTCCATCAGGTGCGGGGTGGGCACTCCCTCGCGTGTCTTCCGCCTCTTGAGGTACGAGAAGACCTTGGAGTCCTTGCCCCTCTCGCCCGCCGCGTCCCTCTCGTCGGCCATGAGCCCTCCCTCTTCGTCGGTTCGAGCGAGTAGTATACGCCCGGCCCCTACAGGGCGGCGAGAAGCGCCTCGCAGCCGGCGAGCACGTCGCGATAGGTGGCGTCGAAGTCGCCGGTGTACCACGGGTCCGCCACGTCGCCGGGACGGCCCGTCCAGTCGAGCAGGCGGCTCACCTTCCCGTCCGGGTCTCCCCCGAGGATGCGAGCGAGCCCGCGGGCGTTCTCGGCGTCCATATATATGATGTGGTCCCAGCGGCCGTACTCGTCCGGGCTCACGCGCCGGGCGCGGTGGCGGCCCACGGGCACGCCCTCCCGGCGCAGCTTGGAGACGGTGCCGGGGTGCGGCGGGTTGCCCAGCTCCTCGGAGCTCGTCGCTGCGGAGTCAACCTCGAACTCGTCCTCGCGCCCCGCGCGGCGCGCGAGGTCCTCGAAGACGAACTGCGCCATCGTCGAGCGGCAGATGTTGCCGTGGCAGACGAACAGTATGCGTGTCATCGTCCCAGCCTCCCGTGGGTCGGGTCGTCTCGGGTGCGCCCCAAGGGTAGCAGCTCCGGCAGCGGACGCCGGGGTACGTCTCGCTCCCCTATTAACCCGCAAAAAATGATTTCATATTCATATAATACCAGGATTAAGGTTTGTGTATGTCAGATTTTGCGTGTTGTTGAGGACGCCGTGCGCGGCGGCGGGTCAGCGGGACGGCGGGTCGGCGGGTCAGCGGGTCAGCGGGTCGGCAACCCGGCGGGCACGTCGCGCGCTCCGCGTCGCGGCCCGGCGCGACCGTCACCCGCGGCGCGCGTGCCGGCCCGTGGGGCGCCGCCGCGCGCGGGAGCGGCTCGCGCCGGCAGCCACGCGGCGACGGGCGCGACGGCGACTCGCGGCGCGCGAGCTCGCGAGCGCCACGACCACCACGACGACGGCGACCGCCACGACGATCGCGACGTGGACGGGGTCGGAAACCCAGCTCTGGACGAGCTTGGGCAGCGAGAGCCCCATCGCGCTCGCGGCCACCACCTCCACGGTCCCCAGCTCGCGCCCGTCGAGCGACACCGTGGCCTCGCCGAGGCCCTGCCCGCGGCCGAGCGGCGCCGTGAGCGGGCCGTCCCAGGAGAGCTCGACCGTGAGGTCGTCGAGGGTGACGTCGCGCGGCACCGTGGCCGAGATCGCGCCGGCGGCCTGCACGCCCACCGTCTCCCCGCTGTCGGAGAGCGCGACCTCGGCGGAGCCCAGCACGTCCCCCTTTGCCACGACCTCCCCGCTCGTCCACGCCGAGAAGCCCCACTCCAGAAGCGCGCGCATGTCGGTGAAGGACATGTTGAGGCCGGAGGCGTCCGACTCCAGCGGCGCGCCGAGCACCACGGCCACCAGGTCCATGCCGTCGCGCGTGGCCTCGCTCACGAGGCACCGTCCGGCGTTCAGGGTGGTCCCGGTCTTGCTCGCCCGGATCGTGTCCGGGTAGTAGACGGGGCTCTCGGGGTCGATGAGCCCGTCGGTTGTCTCGAGCGTGCGCGCGGGCTGCTCGCTCGTGGCCGGCAGGTCCCAGGTGGCGCTGCCCGCGATCTGGACGAACTCGGGGTGGGCGAGCGCCGCCTCGAAGAAGGTCGCGATGTCGCGCGCCGTGGTGTAGTGGCCGTCCTCGTCCATGCCGCACGGGTTCGCGAAGTGGGTGCCCGTGCAGCCCAGCTCGGCGGCGCGCTCGTTCATCCGGTCCACGAACGCGTGCCAGTCTCCCCCGCCCACGTAGCGCGCGAGCACGTAGGAGGCGTCGTTCCCGGAGGGGATCAGCAGGCAGGCGAGAAGGTCGCGCACGGTGTAGGTCTCGCCCGGCCTGAGGCCGGCGACCGAGTCCTCCCAGGTGATGCGCTCCAGGTCAGACTCCTGGACCGTCACCTCCTCGTCCAGGTCGTCGACGCTCTCGAGCACGAGTAGCGCCGTCATGACCTTGGTGATGGAGGCCGGGCACGCCCGCTCGTCGGCGTTCTGCTCGAGCAGCACCAGGCCCGTGGTCCTGTCCACGAGCAGCGCGCGGGACGCGGCGAGCGCGGGGGGGACGTCCGCCGACGCCGCCGGGGCGGCGCCCCCCTCCTCGGCGAGCGCGAGCGCCGCGGTGACGCCCAGGGCGGGGGCGAGGGTCACGAGCAGGGCGAGAAGCCCCGCGACGAGCCTGTGCGCGAGTCCGCGGGAGCGCATGTCCCCTCCCTACCCGACCAGCGCGAACCAGGCGATGACGAGCACGCCCAGCACGATGCGGTACCAACCGAACGGCTTGAAGTCGTGACGGCGCACGAAGCCCATCAGAAAGCGGATGGAGGCGAGCGACACGAGGAAGGCCACCAGGCAGCCCACCGCGAGGACGGCCGCCTCGGTGCCCGCGAGGACGTTGCCCGCGAGGAAGTACTTCACCAGGCGCAGGCCGCTCGCGCCCACCATGACGGGGATGGCGAGGAAGAAGGTGAACTCGGCCACGACGGTGCGCTTGCAGCCCAGGAGCAGGCCGCCGATGATCGTGGAGCCCGAGCGCGAGGTGCCCGGGACGATGGAGAGCACCTGGAAGAGCCCGATGCCGATCGCGGTCTTCCAGTCGAGCTCCTCGAGGGTCTGCACGCGGGCGTCGGCGTCGGCCAGCTCGGAGCGCGTGGCGGGCTCGGCCGGGGCGGCGAAGTGGCGGCCGCCCCCGCGCGGGGCCGCGGCGGCGTCCAGCGCGCGCTCCACGCGGCGCTCGCGCACGGTCTCGATCACGATGAACGCGATGCCGTAGACGATGAGTGCCGCGGCGATGACGAAGGGGCTCCCCAGGTGCTCCTCCATCCAGTCGTTGAGCGGGATGCCGACCACGGCGGCCGGCAGGCACGCCACGACGGTCTTGGCCCAGAGGGCCCACGTCTCGCGCTTCTCGCCGACGCTCTTGCGCGGCGAGAACGGGTTCAGGCGATGGAAGAACATCACGCACACGGCCAGGATCGCGCCGAGCTGGATCACCACGAGGAACATGTTCCAGAAGTCCTCGGAGACGTCCATCGTGAGGAACTGGTCCAGCAGCAGCATGTGACCGGTCGACGAGATGGGCAGCCACTCCGTGACGCCCTCCACGACGCCGAAGACGGCGGCCTTCAGAAGCTCGATCAAGTCCACGGTTTCCCCTCCCGTTCGATGCGCGGCCGTCCCATCATCGCGCGCGGGCGCGCCGACGGGAGCGCGGGAGCGGACCGCCACCGAAAAACTACGCCGCTCCCCGAGCGCGCGCGGGCGGCCGGACCATATGGGGCATAAGGGGGTAAACCCGCGCGAAGAGGGAGGCGCGGAATCGTGAAGGGAGCCACCATGGCCGGCACCACCTCCTACCAAGACCTCGGCTACGACAGGATCTTCGTCTCCCTGGACGGCTCGGACGAGCAGGGCAAGGTGCTCGACCGCGCCATCGTCATGGCGGCCAACGACCACGCCGAGCTCTACGTCGGGCACGTCATCGACTCCACCGCGCTCGAGGCGGCGGGCACCTACCCGCTCGACATCGTGCCCACGCTCGAGAAGAGCTTCCGCGCCTCGGTCGCCGAGAGGCTCGCCGAGGCCGAGGCCAACCCCGACATCCCCAAGGTGGAGGTCCTCGTGCGCTCCGGCCGCATCCGCGAGACCCTCAAGGACGAGATGCTCGACGTCATCAAGCCCGACCTCGTGATCTGCGGCGCTCGAGGGCTCTCCTCGATCAAGTACGCGATCCTCGGCTCCATCTCCACGTTCCTCACGCGCAACACCGACTGCGACACGCTCATCATCAAGTAGGGGACCGCCGGCGCGGCGCGGGCGCGCTCGTGGATAAACGGTGTGAGCGCGCCCGCACCGATATAATTGGGGACCTGCATGCGAGGCGCCCGGAGGAGCGGGCGCCCGGACGGGGGGTCCAAGACGTGACGACGCACCAACGAACTCGCAGGTCGCTGCGACCGCTCGCGGCCGGCGCCGTGGCCGCCGGGCTTCTCGCCGCCCTGATGGGCGCGCCGTGCGTCGCGCACGCCGACGCCCTGTCCGACCTGCAGCAGGTGCAGGGCCAGCTCGCCCAGGCCAACGCGGACTACGAGGCCGCCCGGACCCGCGTCGACGAGCTCCAGTCGCAGATCGACGAGAACGAGGCGCACCTCGACGAGCTCGGGGCGCAGCTGCCCGGCCTGCGCGAGCGCGCGGCGGCGTCCATGCGCACCCTCTACAAGATGCAGCAGGGCTCCGGCGGCCTCGTCGAGCTGCTGCTGTCCTCGAACAGCTTCAACGAGCTGATCACCACGATCCAGTACCTCGACATCATCCAGGCCGACAACACCGACGCCCTCGACGAGCTCCTCGCCCTGGAGGACGAGCTCGAGCTCACGCGCGTGAGCCTCCAGTCGCAGATGCAGGAGGCCGAGGACGAGCGCGCCGCCGCCGAGGAGGCGCTCGCGCAGGCCAACGCCGCGCGCGCCTCGCTCCAGGCGCAGATCGCCGCCCAGGCCGCCGCCGAGGAGTCCGAGCGCCAGGCCGCCGTCGAGGCCGCCGCCGAGGAGACCGCGCAGGGCACGGGCGGCTCGTTCACCACCGAGTCGGGCAACCAGGCGCAGGTCGAGGTCCCGGCGACCGAGAACCCCGGGACCGTGGACACGGGCTCGGACGAGGACGCCTTCGTCGCCACGTGGACGGCGCGCATCGACGCCTACCTCGCCGGCTCGCCGCTCGCGGGCCAGGGCGCCACGTTCGCCAAGGCCGCGTGGGCCTACGGCGTGGACCCGCGCTTCTCGCCCGCCATCGCGCAGGTCGAGAGCGGCCGGGGCACCTACTGCTTCCTCCCCCACAACGCCTGGGGCTGGGGCTCCTCCAGCTGGGGCAGCTGGGAGGAAGCCATCTGGGACCACGTGGCCGGTCTCGCGGCGGGCTACGGCGGCCAGCTCACCTACGCCGGCGCCAAGAAGTACTGCCCGCCCAACGCCGACCTCTGGTACGCCACGGTGCTCGCCAACATGCAGATGATCTAACGCGCCGCGCGTCATTCTCGCCGCGTTTTTCGCCACGACACCCCCTTGTCCCTCTCCCCTCTCGTCCCCCCAAACAACCCGCAAAATCTGACATATACAAACCTTAATCCTGCGATTATATGATTATGAAATCATTTTTTGCGGGTTGTTGGCCGGGTGCGAACGGCGGCGAGAAGGGCGCCGGGAAATCGCCGGGCCGGGGCGCGCGGCCGGTCTCACGCCGTGAGGTACACCATCGCGATGATGAGGGCGAACCCCAGAAGCTCGGGCGCCGAGAAGGGCGTGGCGAGCCACACGACCGAGGCGATCGTGGCCGTCACGGGCTCGATGGTGCCGAGCAGGCTCGCGCGCATGGAGCCGGCGTCGCGCACGCCCTGCAGGTAGAGGGCATAGGCGCCGAAGGTCCCCACCACCACGCACAGCGCGATCACGGCCACGCCCGCGGCGTCGAGCGCCGGCATGTGCTCCCAGGGCCGGTAGAGCGCCGAGAGCACCGCGCCCGAGACCAGGAACGCGATCCCGTTGACCGTGAAGTTGCCCCAGCGCGCCATCGGCGCCGCGGGCAGGATGGCCAGGCACGCCGCCGACACGGCGCAGGCGAGGCCCCACGCGAGCCCTTCGACCGGCAGGTTCAGCTGGCTGGGGTTGCCGCCGGTCGCCACCAGGTACGTCCCCGCCAGCGCCAGGCACACGCCCACGACCTCGCGCCGCCGCGGGCCGCGCCGCATCCCCAGGCACACGTAGACCAGCACGAGCACCATGCCCAGGCTCTGCATGATCGTGGCCGTGGCCGAGTTGGTCCAGTCGATTGCCTCGAGGTAGGCGACCTGAGAGAAGAGAATCGCCGCGAAGCTGACCCCCGCGATGACGAGAAGGTCGCGCGGGCTTCTCAGCACGCCGGCGAGCTGGGAGCGCCCGCGCGCGGTGACCGCGGCCGCCGCGAGGAAGAGCCAGCACGCGCACAGCTCGCGCACGCAGACCAGCCACAGCGGGTCGATCGCGTAGGCGTCCATCAGCCACTTGGACACGGTCCCGTTGAGGCCCCAGAACGTGCCGCCCACGAGCGTGGCCACGATGCCGCGGCGCACCACGCGCCTGCGCTCGGCGTCCCGCCCGCCGGCTCGCTCCCCGCTCTTCTCGACCGTCTCTTCCACGTCGCTCCCCCTCTCGCGCACAGCGCTCGATAGCCTACCATCTCGCGCCGCGCCGGGCGCCCCAGATTGCGCGCCGCGCGCTGGGGTATGCTCAGAGACGTGAGAACCGGACGAAAGGACCGCCCATGGCAGACGCGCGCAGCTTCACCGACCCCCGCGACGACCTCTCCGTCGGGTCACGGCTCGAGGGCTTCATCGTCACCGCCACCGAGGCGCTGCCGGAGCTTACGGGGCGCGCCTACGTCATGCGCCACGAGGCCACGGGCGCACGGCTCATGTGGCTGGCCTGCGCCGACGTCAACAAGGCCTTCTCGATCGCCTTCAGGACGCCGCCGGCCGACGACACGGGCGTCTTCCACATCCTGGAGCACTCGGTCCTGTGCGGGTCGGACCGCTACCCGGTGAAGGAGCCCTTCGTCAACCTGCTGCGCACGAGCATGCAGACGTTCCTCAACGCGCTGACCTTCTCGGACAAGACGATGTACCCGGTGGCCTCCACCAACACCGCCGACCTCGAGAACCTCATGGGCGTCTACCTGGACGCGGTGCTGCACCCGGCCATCTACCGCCGCCCGCGCATCTTCGAGCAGGAGGGCTGGCACCTCGAGGCGGACGAGGAGGGGCGCCTCAGCTACAACGGCGTGGTCTTCAACGAGATGAAGGGCGCGCTCTCCGACCCTGACGACGTGCTCTACCAGCAGCTCGAGCGACGGCTCTTCCCGGACACGGCCTACGGCTTCGAGTCGGGCGGCAACCCCCGCGCCATCCCCACGCTCACCTACGAGGCGTTCCTGGACGCGCACGCGCGCCACTACGCGCCGTCCAACGCCTACGTCGTCCTCTACGGCGACCTCGACATCGCGCGCGAGCTGGCCTTCGTGGGCGAGCGCCTGAGCGGGGCGACCGACCGGGGGGCGGGCGCGCCCAACCCGCTTCGCCTCCAGGCGCCGGTGCGCCCCGAGCGCGCCGAGGTCCGCATGGCCACCGCCGCCTCCAACGCCTCCGTGGGCCTGGCCTACGTCATCGGGACGGCCGCCGACCGCACGCGCGTGCTCGCCGCCGACGTGCTGCTCGACGCCCTCTGCGGCTCCAACGAGGCCCCGCTCAAGCGCCGCGTGCTCGACGCGGGCCTGGCCGACGACTTCTCGGCGACGCTCGTGGACGGCGTGCTCCAGCCGCAGGTGATGTTCGTGCTCAAGGGGCTGCGCGAGGGCGCCGGCGAGAGGTTCCGCGCGCTCGTGGAGTCCGCCTGCGCCGAGCTCGCCGAGACCGGCATCCCCCGCGACAAGCTCGAGGCGTCGCTCGCGCAGGCGGAGTTCAACCTCCGCGAGGGCGACTGGGGCGGCTACCCCGACGGCGTCGCGCTGGCCATCCAGGCGATGTCGAGCTGGCTCTACGACGGCGAGCGCCCCCTCGACTACCTGCGCTACGAGGACGCGCTCGCCGAGCTGCGCGAGGGGCTGGAGGCGGGGCTCTTCGAGCGGCTGCTGCGCGAGACGGTCTGCGAGTCCGCGCACGCGGCGGAGGTCGAGCTCGTGCCCGTGGAGGACGGGGCCGCCGACGAGGAGCGCGCGGAGCTCGACCGCCTGCGCGCGGGCATGGGCGAGGCCGACCTCGCCGCCGTGCGCGCCGAGGTCGACGCGCTGCGCGCCGAGCAGGAGGCACCCGACGCGCCGGAGGCCGTGGCCGCGCTGCCGCAGCTCACGCCCGCCGACGTGGAGCCGCCCGCGCCGGAGCCGGCCGCGGCCGACGCGCCGGCGCCGCTGCCGTGCGTGGCGCACGAGCTCGACACCCACGGGATCGACTACGTCTACCACTACTTCGACCTGCGCCGCCTGGGCTTTGACGAGCTGGGCTGGGCCGGCGTGCTCTGCGACCTGCTCGGCCGGCTCGACACGGCCCGCCGCAGCGCCTCCGACCTCGACACGCTCGTCGAGACCAACCTCGGCGCGCTCGACTTCTTCTGCGAGACCTCCGGGCGCGACGACGACCTCTCGTTCGCCGCGCCTCGGCTGGTGGTGGGCGCCTCGGCCCTCTCGGGGCACGTGCGCGAGCTGGCGACGCTGCCCGCCGAGGTCTGGGGCGAGACGGACTTCTCCGACCTCGACCGCGTCCGCGACATCCTGACGCAGCGGCGCGTGGCGCTCGAGCAGTACTTCCTGGGCTCCGGCCACGCCGCCGCGCTCGGCCGCACGAGCACGTACTTCTCGGCAGCCGCCCTGGTCTCGGGGCGCATGAGCGGCCTGGACTACTATCTCTTCCTGCGCGACGTGCTCGCGCGGTGGGACGAGGTGGCGCCCTCGCTGCCCGCGCGCCTGAGCGCGCTCGCGGCGCGGATCTTCACCGCCGACGAGGTGCTCGTGAGCTTCACGGGACCGGCCGAGGACCGCGCGCGCTTCTGGGAGGCAGGCGGCACGCTCGGGCTTCTCGCCGCCGGCGGCGTCGAGCACGTCCTGGCTGGCACGACGCCCACGCCCCGCGTGCGCAACGAGGCCTTCGTCATCCCGTCCGACGTGAGCTACGTGGCGCGCACGCACGCGCCGTCGGCCGCCGACCCGGGGCTGCCCGGCGCCTGGCAGGTGGCGCTGCGGCCGCTCAGCTACGACTACCTCTGGAACGAGGTGCGCGTGAAGGGCGGCGCCTACGGCGTGGGCGCCAAGCACACCACCGAGGGGCTCTCGCAGTTCTGGTCGTACCGCGACCCGTCCGTCGACGCCACGCTCGGGCGCTACGACGGCGCGGCCGCGTGGCTCGCGGGCTGGGACGGCTCGCGCGAGGAGCTCGACGGCTACGTGGTTGCCGCGGTCGGCGCGCACGACGCGCCCGTGAAGCCGCGTGCGCTCGCGCGCCGCCAGGACCTGGCGCGCTTCGCGGGCCGACCGGAGGGATGGCGCGACACGGTGCGCGCCCAGGAGCTCGCCGCCACGGCCGACCAGGTGCGCGCCTGCGCCGCGGCCCTCGCGGACGAGTCGTGCGCCGCGGGCGTCTGCGTCTTCGGCGGGCGCATGGCCATCGAGGCGAGCGGCGTGGCCTTCGAGAGCGTGACGGAGCTCGTCGGCGCGTAGGCACCGGCGAGAGGGATGCGGCGGCGCGTCCTTCTCGCCGCCCTGCTCGCTCCCGGGTCGAAGTAACGCGCAGAATCAAGCACAACTATCTATATCCGCAGGTCAAAATAACGCGCATGTCCGATTCTGCGCGTTATTTCGATGCAGTGCCGCGATCAGACGAGAAGGTCCCCCAGCGCGCGCTTGGGGACGTGCTGCGTGTTGGTGTCGAGGTCGCGCCAGTAGGCGACGCCGTGCTCGGTGTCGGCGGGCTCGATGACCACGGTCTCGTCGGCGGCGGGCCAGCCCAGGGCGAGAAGCACGAGCGGCGCCAGCTCGTCCGCGCAGTCCGCGAGGCCCAGCGCCTCCATCGTGCCCGCGTCGAAGCTGCCGATCATGCAGCACCCGAGACCCGCCGCGCGCGCCGCGAGCGCCAGCGTCTGCGCGGCGATGCCGGCGTCCTGGTTGCGGATCGCGCTGCCGCGCGCGCCGGCCGGGCCGAGCACGCTCACGTAGGCCGTGGGCCGCGTGCCCTCCTCCGGGCCGTCCCAGTCCGGGAGCAGGCCCGCCCAGCGGTGGTGCGAGAGGACCGCGGCCACCTCGTCCGGGGCCGTGCTCAGATGAAAGCGCAGCGTCTGGGTGTTGTTGCCCGTCGGCGCCAGGCGCGCCACGTCAACGAGGCGCTCCAGGAGCTCGCGCGGCACCGGGCGCCCCTCGTCGAAGCGGCGATAGGTGCGCGACGCCGCCACCAGGTCGCGAACGTCCTCGAGGTCCATGTCCCTCTCCCCTCTTCTCGCGCGGACGGGCCCGTGCCCGTCGCGATTCAACCGCTCTCCGGCATCATGCCGGCACCCGCTCGGCAACAACCCGCAAAATCTGACATTCACAAACCTTAATCCTGCGATTATATGATTATGAAATCATTTTTTGCGGGTTGTTGGCATCGAGACGCGCACGTTGGGACCAATGCGCGTCGTTGGGACCAATACGCATCGTTGG
Organism: Thermophilibacter sp.; assembly: GCF_966187215.1. Classification (NCBI taxonomy): domain Bacteria; kingdom Bacillati; phylum Actinomycetota; class Coriobacteriia; order Coriobacteriales; family Atopobiaceae; genus Thermophilibacter; species Thermophilibacter sp. The sequence goes on along the minus strand of NZ_CBIFYV010000067.1, from coordinate 3,669 downwards.
GACCAATACGCGCGTTGGGACCGTGCGGGTTGCTGAGGCCGAGGCCCGCACGCCCCCTACAGCCCTGACGCGGCGATCGCGTCCACGGCCTCGCGCAGCCGCTCGGGCGGCATGACGAGCGCCATGCGCACGTAGCCCTCCCCCGAGGGCCCGAAGCTCGCGCCCGGCGTCACGATGACGCCCGAGCGCTCCATGAGCTCGAGCGCGAAGGCCGCCGAGTCCGTGCGACCGCCCGGGATGCGCGCCCACACGAACATCGAGCCGTGCGCGTTGGGGCGCTCCCAGCCGATGGCCTCCAGGCCGTCGCAGAGGGCGTCGCGGCGCTGCTGGTAGAGCAGGCGCTGGCGCTCCACGGAGTCGCGCGGGCCGGTGAGCGCCGCCACGGCCGCGGCCTGCTCGGGATAGAACATGCCGAAGTCGATCTGGCTGCGCAGCTTGCGCGCGGCGGCCACCACGTCGGGGCGGCCCACCAGAAAGGACAGGCGCGCGCCCGTCACGTTGAACGACTTGGAGAGCGAGAGGAACTCCACGCCCACGTCGAGCGCACCCGGGTACGCCAGGAACGAGCCGCCCGGCTCGCCGTCGAAGACGATGTCGGAGTAGGCGTTGTCGTGGATCACCACGAGGTCGTGCGCGCGGGCGAAGGCGATGACCTCCTCGTACACCTCCGGCGTGCCCACCGAGCCCACCGGGTTGGCCGGCAGCGACACGATGAGGTAGCGCGCCGCGTCGGCCACCTCGTCCGGCACATCGGCCAGGTGCGGCAGGAAACCGTGCTCGGCCGTCAGCGCGTAGTAGGCCGGGCGCGCGCCGGCGAGCAGCGTGGCGTTCTGGAAGACCGGGTAGCACGGGTCGGGCACCAGGGCCACGTCGCCGGGGTCGACCAGCGCCGCGCAGACGTGGACCAGGCCCTCCTGCGTGCCGCGGCAGCTCATCACCATGTCGGGCGTGACGCCGTCCACGCCGTAGCGGTCCGCGTAGTAGGAGCACACCGCGTCGAGCAGCTCGTCGGTGTCGTGCAGCGAGTAGCGCCAGTTGGCCGGGTCGGCCGCGCTCGAGCGCAGGGCCTCCACCACGTGCGCGGGCGGCTCGAAGTCGGGCGTCCCCACCGACAGGTCGAAGACCCGCCGGCCGGCCGCCTCCAGCTCGCGGCGGCGCGCGTTGAGCGCCGCGAAGACCTCGTCGCCGAACAGATCGAGCCGCTTGGAGAACCGCATGTGCCCCACCTTTCCTCTCGTCCCTTTCCCCCACTCTAGCCCAACGGCCGCGTCGGCGAGAGGGGCGCGCGTCGGGAACCGCCCCGGCCCCGCCCGACCGCTCGCCGAGCGCCCGCGCACCCCCTCCACATCAATTTGAGGAAATGCTTTTTGGCCCCGCATTTCCCCTACCTGCGCCGATGGGGGTTATCGACAGCATTTCAGCAGGTTCTCAACAATATCTTGTGTATTTGTTGCCGACACACCACTACTAGTTGTGTCATAGTAGTCCCAGTACCCAATCAGTCACCAGACGGGCGCGTCCGGCCAGGGCGCGCCCCTTTCGCGAGAGGTCAGCCATGAAGATCATCAAGCGCAACGGCTCAGAGGTCACCTTCGACGTCTCCAAGATCGAGAACGCCATCCGCGCGGCCAACGGCGAGGTCCCCGAGAGCGAGCGGCTCACCGACCGCGAAATCAAGTTCGCCTCCCTCAACGTCACCGACGAGTGCATGGAGGCCGGCCACACCGTGACCGTCGAGGAGGTCCAGGACCTCGTCGAGGACCAGCTCATGGCGCTCGACCACTTCGAGGTGGCCCGCAAGTACATCATCTACCGCTACGTGCAGAACCAGAAGCGCCAGAAGAACACCACCGACGACAAGATCCTCTCGCTCATCGAGTGCAACAACGAGGAGGTCAAGCAGGAGAACTCCAACAAGAACCCCACGGTGGTCTCCGTCCAGCGCGACTACATGGCCGGCGAGGTCTCCAAGGACCTCACGATGCGCGAGCTGCTCCCGGCCGACATCGTGGAAGCCCACAACGAGGGCATCATCCACTTCCACGACTCGGACTACTTCGCGCAGCACATGCACAACTGCGACCTCATCAACCTCGATGACATGCTGCAGAACGGCACCGTCATCTCGGGCACCCTCATCGAGCGCCCGCACAGCTTCTCCACCGCCTGCAACATCGCCACGCAGATCATCGCGCAGGTGGCCTCCTGCCAGTACGGCGGGCAGTCCATCAGCCTCACGCACCTCGCGCCGTTCGTGGACGTGAGCCGCCAGAAGATCCGCCGCCAGGTCCAGGCCGAGATGGAGGCCATCGACGCCCACCCCGGCGAGGACAAGATCAACATGATCGTCGAGAAGCGCCTGCGCGAGGAGGTCGCCCGCGGCGTCCAGACCATCCAGTACCAGGTGGTCACCCTCATGACCACCAACGGCCAGGCGCCGTTCATCACGGTCTTCATGTACCTCAACGAGGCCAAGAACGAGCAGGAGAAGGCCGACCTGGCCCTCTGCATCGAGGAGATGCTCAAGCAGCGCTACCAGGGCGTCAAGAACGAGGAGGGCGTCTGGATCACGCCGGCGTTCCCCAAGCTCATCTACGTGCTCGAGGAGGACAACGTCCGCGAGGGCACCCCGTACTTCTACCTCACCAAGCTCGCGGCCAAGTGCACGGCCAAGCGCATGGTGCCGGACTACATCTCCGAGAAGAAGATGAGGGAGTACAAGCTCTCCAAGGGCGAGACCGAGGGCAACGGCGACTGCTACACCTGCATGGGCTGCCGCTCCTTCCTCACGCCCGACCGCTCGGGCAACGGCTTCGACAACGTGGCCAAGGCCAAGAACTACGAGCCGGGCAAGCCCAAGTACTACGGCCGCTTCAACCAGGGCGTCGTGACGATCAACCTGCCCGACGTGGCGCTCTCGGCCAAGGGCGACATGGAGAGGTTCTGGCAGATCTTCGACGAGCGCCTGGAGCTGTGCCACCGCGCCCTGCGCTGCCGCCACGAGCGCCTGCTCGGCACCACCTCCGACGCCGCCCCGATCCTGTGGCAGTACGGCGCGCTGGCCCGTCTCGACAAGGGCGAGAAGATCGACAAGCTCCTCTACGGCGGCTACTCCACGATCAGCCTCGGCTACGCCGGCCTCTACGAGTGCGTCAAGGCCATGACCGGCCACAGCCACACCGACGAGGAGGCCACGCCGTTCGCCCTGGCCGTCATGCAGCACATGAACGACAAGTGCGCCGAGTGGAAGGCTGCCGAGAACATCGACTACTCGCTCTACGGCACGCCGCTCGAGTCCACCACCTACAAGTTCGCCAAGTGCCTGCAGCGCCGCTTCGGCATCATCCCCGGCATCACGGACAAGGGCTACATCACCAACAGCTACCACGTCCACGTGACCGAGGAGATCGACGCCTTCACCAAGCTGCGCTTCGAGTCCGAGTTCCAGCGCCTCTCCCCCGGCGGGGCCATCTCCTACGTGGAGGTGCCCAACATGCAGGACAACCTCGAGGCCGTCATCTCGGTCATGCAGTACATCTACGACCACATCATGTACGCCGAGCTCAACACCAAGAGCGACTACTGCCAGGTCTGCGGCTACGACGGCGAGATCAAGATCGTGGAGGACGACGGCAAGCTCGTGTGGGAGTGCCCGCACTGCGGCAACCG
>NZ_CBIFYV010000066.1:0-16958 GCF_966187215.1 Thermophilibacter sp. | reverse complement strand
CGGCACACTCCGGAGCCACCGCCCCGCGCCGCGCATCATAGCCCGGAACGGGCTCCCGGGCCACTAAACAGTATCGGCGTACACTCCAGCCGGATACGTACACAGCTGTAACTTTGATAACGAGAAGGACGTCGCGCTGACCAGGCGCTTCTCGCCAGACGGCGACAAATCAGAGTTGCAACAGTGTACGTAACCCGCGGAGGTGTACGTAACCGCCCCTGGCCCCGCGCCGCCGAGCACCGCGGCCCGCCGGCTGTGCGATACTTGAGCCACGTCTGGCGCCTCGGGGGGAGGCGCCTTCCGCACACCTGACCCGGGGAGGGGCAAATGGCCGATACCATGCGCGGCGTCTACACCAACCTGACCGAGATCCGCCGCAACGTCTTCAGCTCGGTGGCCAAGATCGCCTACGAGATGGCCGACGACGACCCCTTCACCACCCGCCGCAAGCTGCGCAACCTCCCGTACGAGATCATCCCCGGCGACGTGGCCACCTACCGCGAGTCGGTCTTCCTGGAGCGCGCCATCGTCTCGGAGCGCATCCGCCTGGCCATGGGTCTGCCGCTGCAGGACGTGGACAAGCCCGAGAGCCTCACCGAGGGCCTCGCCGCCGCCTCGGTGCCCGAGACCTACTACCAGCCGCCGCTGGTCAACGTCATCAAGTTCGCGTGCAACGCCTGCGAGGACAACGTCTACCGCGTGACCAACGCCTGCCAGGGCTGCCTCGCGCACCCCTGCCGCGAGATCTGCCCCAAGGGCGCCATCACCTTCGTGGACAAGAAGGCCTACATCGACCAGGAGAAGTGCGTGCACTGCGGCATGTGCGCCAAGGCCTGCCCCTACCACGCCATCCAGCACCACGTGCGGCCCTGCGCCGAGGCCTGCGGCATGCACGCCATCGGCTCCGACGAGCACGGCCGCGCCCAGATCGACTACGAGAAGTGCGTGAGCTGCGGCCAGTGCCTCATCAACTGCCCCTTCGGCGCCATCGCCGACAAGAGCCAGATCTTCCAGGTCATCCAGGCCATCAACGCCGGTGACGAGGTCATCGCCGAGGTCGCGCCCGCCTTCGTGGGCCAGTTCGGCGGCAAGGGCAACGTGGACAAGCTGCGCCAGGCCTTCCGCGTGCTCGGCTTCTCGGGCATGGAGGAGGTCGCCATCGGCGCGGACCTGTGCACCGTGCAGGAGGCCGAGGACTTCCTCGAGGAGGTGCCCGAGAAGATCCCGTTCATGGGCACGTCGTGCTGCCCGGCGTGGTCGGTCATGGCCAAGAAGGAGTTCCCGGACCACGCCGACTGCATCTCGATGGCGCTCACGCCCATGACGCTCACGGCGCGCCTGATCCGCAAGCAGCACCCCGGCGCCAAGATCGTCTTCGTGGGGCCGTGCTCGGCCAAGAAGCTCGAGGCCATGCGCAAGTCCGTGCGCTCGGAGGTGGACTTCGTGCTCACCTTCGAGGAGATGATGGGCATGATGAAGGCCCGCGGCATCGAGGAGTACACCAAGCTCGAGGGCGAGGGCTCGTCCGACTTCGAGGTGGCCTCGGCCGACGGCCGCGGGTTCGCGGTGGCCGGCGGCGTGGCGGGCGCGGTGGTCAACGCCATCCACCGCCGCTACCCCGACCGCGAGGTCAACGTGGCCAACGCCGAGGGCCTCGAGGAGTGCCGCAAGATGATGAAGGACGCCGTCAAGGGCAAGTACCCGGGCTACCTGCTCGAGGGCATGGCGTGCCCGGGCGGCTGCGTGGCTGGTGCCGGCACGCTGCAGGCCATCAACAAGACGGCCGCGGCGGTCAAGCGCTACGCGAAGAAGTCGCCGCGCAAGAACGCCACGGACAACTCGCTGCGCATGCTGATTCCCGCGCTCGAGCGCGACGCCGACGGCAAGCGTGTGAGCGGCGAGGGCGAGGTGGCCGAGACCATGGAGGCCCAGCGTCCCGAGCCCTCCGGGGAGTGACGGGACCGGGCCCTTCTCGCCACGAGCGCGGCGGGCGGGGCCGAGCGATTGCTGCAAATCCCGAGCTACGCGTGGTCGGCGCCATGCGTAACTCGGGATTTTTGTGCAAACGGATGGGTTTTCTTGAGTTGCGCGTGCTCATCCGGCGCTGCGACCACGCGCAACTCACGATTGCCGGCAAAGCGCAGTTGCGCATGTGACGAGAAGGGCGCGGCGCCGCCAAGCGCTATCATGGGTCTCCCGACCGTTTGCCTTCTCGCCAGGGGGTGTCCATGCTCAGGGTCTCCGCCGCCATCCTGCACGTCTTTGACTTCGACGCGGGCTCCACGTACTTCTCGGAGCGCCCGCTCGACCTGGACGTGCGCACCACGCGCTCCTACGTCCAGCGCCACCTGCGCAAGATCTCGGCCAACGCCGAGAGCCGCCACGGCACGTTCGCGCCGGACTCGGCCTTCGCGGCCGAGCTCCAGCGCTATCTTGCCGGCGAGCGCGACTTCGTGGGCTTCTCCACGGACATCGCGCAGTGGTTCTGGGAGGAGCTGCGCCGCGCGGAGGACCTCGAGCAGTGCGACCTGCTCGTCGCCGACTTCGCCGACACCGATGCCGCCTCCGGCGAGGAGGTCGCCTTCGAGGGCGAGGCCGGCCGCCGCTACTTCGCGGTGATGCTGCTGCCGCGGCGCCAGGCGTTCGTGCACGAGGTGGGCGGCGCGGCCAACGACATCGCGCGCCTGGACGCCACGCTGCCCAACCCCTCGCAGAAGGTGGCGAGCTACGTGCTGGTGGACGCCGAGACCGGCGCGATCGACTTCCACGACCGCGAGCGCCAGGTGGGCGGCGAGAAGGTCATGGTGATCCCGGAGCGCTTCCTGTGCTGCACGAGCGAGGCCTCGAGCCACGAGGTCATCGACGAGGTGAGCGTCATCGTGCGCGACGTGGCCGAGGAGTTCGGCCTGGAGCCCGCCGTGGAGGTGAGCCGCGCCAAGGCGCTCGTGGCGCGCACGGCCGACGCGGAGGAGTCCTTCTCGCCCGCCGAGGTGGGGCGCGCCGTCTTTGAGGACCGCCCCGAGATGGCTGAGCGCTACGAGCAGCGCGTGAGCGAGGCTCGGCTGCCCGAGGAGGCGCCCGTGCGACGCGGCGTGGCCAACCGCCTCACGCGCAGCCACAAGATCCGCACGGACACCGGCGTGGAGATCACGTTTCCCTCCGAGCTGGCCGACAAGCCCGGCTACCTGGACTTCTCCACCAACGCCGAGGGACGCATCACGATCACGGTGGGCAACGTCGCGAGCATCGAGAACCGCTGAGGCCGCGCCGCGCCCGGTCGTGCGGGCGTCTTGGGCACGTGGCGGTCCGGTGGGCGCGCGGCGCGCGGGCGTGCGTTGGGCTAGAATTGGGTCTCGAGTTTTCCGACGCTCCCCAACCACACCCAAGGAGACTCCCGATGCCCCACACGCGCACATCCCCCGCCGGCCTCCCGACGCCGCGCACCGTGACCCGTCGCGACGCGCTGCGCCTGCTCATCGGCGCCGGCATCTGCTCGACGCTGCTGCCGTCCGTGGCCGAGGCGGCCACCACCCAGGAGCAGCTCGACGCGGCCCAGATGAGCTATGACCAGGCCCAGGCCGAGCTCGACCGCATCTCGTCCGAGTACGAGTCCATCGCCTCGCAGCTCTCCGACACCACCGCGCAGGTGGCCGGTCTCAACGACCAGATCGATCAGATGCAGGAGCAGATCGACGAGAAGCAGGACCAGATTGACGAGAAGCAGGCCCAGATCGAGGACAAGCAGGAGGTCCTCGGCGAGCGTATGAGCGCGAGCTACAAGGCCGGCGCGACCTCGACGCTCGACCTGCTCCTCTCGTCGAGCAGCTTTGAGGAGCTCACGAGCAACATCTACTATCTCGACAAGATCAGCCAGGCCGACCGCGAGATGATCGACGAGGTCCGGGTCCTGCGCGACCAGCTCGAGCAGGAGCGCTCCGAGCTCGAGCAGCAGCAGGACGAGCTCGAGGCCCAGCGCTCCGAGCTCGAGCAGCTCCAGAGCGAGCAGCGGGCCCAGCTGGAGGAGGCCCGCTCCAAGCAGGAGGAGTCCCAGGAGCTGGTGAGCAGCCTGTCGTCGGAGGTCCAGGACCTCATGGCGCAGCGCGACGCCGAGCTTCTCGCCGCGCAGCAGGCCGCCCAGCAGGCCGCGCAGCAGCAGGCCCAGCAGAGCCGCCCCTCCGGCGGGAGCACCGGCGGCTCGGTCATCACCGGCAGCGGGTCGCTCTCCGCGCTGATCAGCGCCTGCCACTCCACGCCCTCGCCGGGCAGCGGCCTGTGCGCGGCCTGGGTCACCAACGTCTTCCAGCGCGCCGGCATCGGGTCGTTCTGGGGCAACGCCGACGACATGTACTACAGCTGGTGCCACACCTCGCCGTCCGCCATCCAGCCGGGCATGATCATCGCGGTGAACACCTCGCCGTCGAGCGCGGCCGGGCGGCTGTACGGCCACATCGGCATCTACGTGGGCGGCGGCACCGTGATGGACAACGTGGGCACCGTGCGCACGACGAGCCTGTCGTACTGGGTGAGCTACTACAGCGCGCTCGCCACCCCGCTGTGCGGCTGGCTCGGCGGCGTCGCCCTGTCGTAATGGGGACAATGGGGACGGAGGTGTTTGTCACACCTCCGTCCCCATTGTCACGCGCATGCGGCATGCTCTCGACACAACGCTGCGGGACACGCCCGTGATGCGCTCGATCTGTCGGATTGAGAGACGCGCGCCGCGTAAGGTGCGCAGCGCCTCGTCACGCCGTGGACGGGGGAGCGCGCACACCTCCTCGGGGCGCGTCTCGCACAGGGCCGCGCGAGCCACGTGCAGCGCCTCTTCGTCGGGGATGAATCGCCTGCTCGTTGCCCTGTCCATGTCAAGACAGGGCGCGGCCTCGTCGGCGATGAGATGAAACTGCTCAAACTCCGTAGTGCCACCGAGCAGGCCGAGAACAAGGTCGCAATCAATCAGCTCTTGGAGACGGGCGTCCTTCTCGTCTCTGAGATACGACCGGTAGCTGCTCCAGGGCCACTCGTCGCATGTCGTACAGAGGCCGGCCTTGAGGGGGTTCTGGTGGATGTATCGGACGACGGTCAATAGGTATGCCTCGGACTCTATGGGCTCGCTGCGGAACCGGCCTTGGAAGAGGTGGCCGACGCGGTCATGGCGTTCGTTGAACCAGAGGGCATACGAGGAGCCGAGCGTCCTCATGAGCGCGGAGACCTCCTCGAGGGGCATGTGGAAGAGAAGATGGACATGGTTGTCCATGAGGCACCAGGCGAGAAGTGCGCCCTCATGCTCGGTGAGGTCGTGCGAGAGCAATCGCAGGTAGCGCCTTCGGTCGGTGTCGTCCTCAAAGATGATCTGGCGCCCGGTCCCGCGAACGATGACGTGATAGAGGTCGGTTTCCGCCCCCTTTCTGGCCGTGCGCGGCATGGTTCCCCCTCTCCCTCGCGCGACTGTGCTCAGGGCTATACCCCATCCGGCTTCGATTGGCGTACGGGTATCGGTGAGCGGCTAGGGACAATGGGGACGGGGGTATGACAAACACCTCCGTCCCCATTGTCCCAGGCATGTGAAGAGGGCGTGAACGGGGTATCAGCCGCCTTCGACGGGGTATCACCTAACACCGTAAGCATCTTCTAGTGTTAGGAGTAAGCCATGGAGGACACTCCGACCTATGGCGAGCTCGCGGAGGAGCTGCTGCGCGAGCTCGGCTCGTTGGTCAGCGCGCTGACCCCGGTCGTGCTCAACACGACGCGCGGCGAGACCGCCACGCTCATGACGCTCTCCCGCGCGGGCGCGCCGATGACGCCCGGCCAGCTCGGCGCGCACGCGCACGTCTCCAGCGCGCGCGTGGCCAACATCCTGCGCTCGCTGGAGGAGAAGGGCCTCGTCTCGCGCGCCCACTCCGCCGCCGACCGTCGCAACGTGGAGGTCAGCCTCACCGACGCCGGCCGTGCCGAGGCGGGCCGCGTCCGCGCGGAGCGGACGCAGGTGGTGGCCCGTTACCTGTCCGAGCTGGGCACCGACGACGCCGCGCAGCTCCTGCGCATCGTCGGACGCACGGTTGACATCCTGCGCGACCGCGCGGCGCGAGAGGGGGCCGGCCAGTGAGGATCGTCCGTCTCTTCAAGCACCACGTGCTCGCCGTCATCGCCGTGATCGCGCTGCTCGTGGTCCAGGCCAACGCCGAGCTCGCGCTGCCCACCTACATGAGCGAGATCGTGGACGTGGGCATCCAGCAGGGCGGCATCGAGAGCCCCGTGCCGGACACCATCCGCGCGAGCGCCCTCGATGACCTCGAACTCTTCATGTCCGACGACGACGTCGCGCTCGTCGAGGCCGCCTACGCCCCCGCCGACGCCTCGGGCGTCCGCGCCTACCAGGGAACGGCCGCCGAGAAGGACGAGGGCTCGGCGCTCGCCGAGGCCATGAGCCTGCCCGAGGTCGCCGCGCTGGCGCTCGAGCAGGGCGTCGACGCCTCCGCGCTGGCCGGCGACTCGGCTGGCGCGGAGGCCCCCTCGGCCGGCACCGCCGTCGCCGCCCCGCCCGCCGGCGCCACGATCACCCTCGACGACGTGCGCGCGCTCGTGGAGGCCGGGGTCCTGACCCGCTCCCAGCTCGCTGACGCCGCCGAGGCGCTCGGCGAGCAGATGGGCGCCATGGGCGGCTCGATCGTCACGCAGCGCGCGATCTCCTACGTGAGCGCCGAGTACTCCGCGCAGGGCATCTCCGCCGCCGACGTGCAGAACGCCTACCTCGGCCGCACCGCGGCCGTGATGTTCGGCCTGTGCCTCGTCTCGCTGGTGGCCACGGTCCTGACCGGCGCGGTGGCCTCCCACACCGCGGCCACCATCGCGCGCGACCTGCGCCGCGAGACCTTCGCCAAGGTCATGCGCTTCTCGCCGGCCGAGGTCAACAAGTTCAGCCAGGCGTCGCTGATCACGCGCTGCACCAACGACGTGCAGCAGGTCCAGATGGCCACGACGATGTTCATGCGCCTGGTGCTGCTCGCCCCGATCATGGGCGTGGTGGCCGTGATGCGCGTGCTCGCCACCTCCACGGGCCTTGAGTGGACCATCGGCGTGGCCGTGATCGCCGTGTGCGCCGTGGTGGGCGTGCTCATGGGCCTCACGATGCCCAAGTTCAAGCGCATGCAGGCCTTCGTGGACCGCGTGAACCTCGTGGCGCGCGAGATGCTCGACGGCATCATGCCGATCCGCGCCTTCGGCCAGCAGGCCCACGAGCTCGAGCGCTTCGACGAGGCGAGCACGGACCTCATGAGGACGCAGCTGTTCACCAACCGCGCGATGAGCTTCATGATGCCGCTGCTGATGTTCGTCATGAACTGCGTGACGGTGATGATCGTGTGGTTCGGCAGCCACGGCGTGGCCGACGGCGTCATGCAGGTGGGCGACATGATGGCGTTCATCTCCTACACGATGCAGATCGTCATGGCGTTCATGATCCTGACGATGGTGTCGGTGATCCTGCCGCGCGCCGAGGTGGCCGCCGAGCGCATCGACGAGGTGCTCGAGTGCCCGCTCTCCATCCAGAGCCCCGCCCGCCCCAAGCTGCCCGCCGCGGGCGCCCCGCGCGGCGAGCTCACCTTCCGCGACGTGAGCTTCCAGTACCCCGACGCGCGCCGCGACGTCATCCAGGGCGTGAGCTTCACCACCCACGCCGGCAAGATGACCGGCATCATCGGCTCCACGGGCTCGGGCAAGTCTACGCTCGTGCAGCTCATCCCGCGCCTCTACGACGTCACGGGCGGCGGCGTGCTGCTCGACGGCGTGGACGTGCGCGACTGGGACCTCTCGGAGCTGCGCCGCCGCATCGGTTACGTGCCGCAGCAGGGCATGCTCTTCTCGGGCACCGTCGAGTCGAACCTCAAGTTCGCCGGCGACTCCGTGTCGGACGACGACATGCGCGAGGCGGCGCGGATCGCCCAGGCCGCCGACTTCGTTGAGGAGCGCGAGGGCGCCTGGCAGAGCCCCATCAGCCAGGGCGGCTCCAACGTGTCCGGCGGCCAGCGCCAGCGCCTCGCCATCGCGCGCGCCCTGGCCAAGCACCCCGAGGTCGTGGTCTTTGACGACTCGTTCAGCGCGCTCGACTACAAGACCGACGCCGCCCTGCGCGAGGAGCTCGCGCGGACCGTCACCGACGCGGCCGTCGTGGTGGTGGGCCAGCGCATCGCCACGATCATGCACGCCGACGAGATCATCGTGCTCGACGACGGCCACGTGGTGGGCCAGGGCACGCACGAGGAGCTCCTGCGCAGCTGCCCCACCTACCTGGAGATCGCGCAGAGCCAGCTCTCCGCCGAGGAGCTCGGCCTGGAAGGTGGAAAAGGGACTGTCCCTTTTCCACATACCGAGAAGGCCGCGGACGCCGCGGCCGCGAGGGGAGGTGAGCGCTGATGCCGCCGATGGGACGCGGGCACCGCTCGACCGAGCGGGCCAAGGACTTCAAGGGCACGATGCGCCGCCTGCTGGGCTACGTGGGACGCCACAAGGTCGCGGTCCTGCTCGCCCTGGTGTTCGCCGTGTGCTCGGTCATCTTCAACATCGTGGGGCCGCGCGTGCTCGGCTCGGTCACCACGAAGCTCTACGAGGGGCTCGTGGCCACCGTGCAGGGCACGGGGTCGGTCGACTTCGCCTGGATCGGCGCCACGCTGCTCGGCCTGCTGGGCATCTACCTTTTGAGCTCGGGGTGCAACCTCGTGCAGGGCTGGCTCATGACGGGCGTCACGCAGAAGATCTGCTACCGCATGCGCTCCGAGATCGCCGAGAAGATCGCGGTGGTCCCGATGAGCTACTTCAGCGGCCACAGCAAGGGTGACGTGCTCAGCCGCATCACCAACGACGTGGACACGCTCGGCCAGTCGCTCAACCAGTCCATCACGCAGCTCATCACCTCGATCACGCAGATCGTGGGCGTGCTCGTGATGATGCTCTCGATCAGCCTGCCGCTCACGGGCGTGACGGTGCTCACGCTGCCCGCCTCGATCCTGATCGTGGGCGTGGTGGTGCACTTCTCGCAGCGCTACTTCCGCGAGCAGCAGGAGGTGCTCGGCAGCGTCAACGGCATCGTGGAGGAGGACTTCGCGGGACAGAGCGTGATCCAGGTCTTCGACCGCGCGGACGCCTCCGTCGAGCAGTTCGAGCGCGAGAATGACCGCCTGTTCACGAGCGCCTGGCGCAGCCAGTTCCTCTCTGGCCTGATGATGCCGCTCATGAGCCTGGTGGGCAACATGGGCTACGTGGGCGTCGTGGTGGTGGGCGCGGGGCTGTGCCTCTCGGGCCAGGCGGGCCCCGGTGACATCCAGAGCTTCATCCAGTACGTGCGCAACTTCACGCAGCCGGTCCAGCAGCTCGCCAACGTGTCCAACACGATGCAGTCGATGGCCGCCGCCACCGAGCGCGTCTTCGAGTTCCTGGCCGCGCCGGAGGAGGAGCAGCCGGCCGAGCCGCGCGTGCCCGAGCGGCGCGACGGGCGCGTGGAGTTCGACCACGTGCGCTTTGGCTACCTGCCGGGGCAGACCGTGATCCACGACTTCAGCTGCGTGGCCGAGCCCGGCCAGACCGTGGCCATCGTCGGCCCCACCGGCGCCGGCAAGACGACGCTCATCAAGCTGCTCCAGCGCTTCTGGGACGTGGACGCGGGGTCGCTGCGCGTGGACGGCACCGACGTGCGCGACTGGGACCGCGCCGCGCTGCGCGGCCAGTTCGCGATGGTGCTGCAGGACACGTGGCTCTTCAACGGCACGATCCGCGAGAACATCCGCTACGGCCGGCCCGACGCCACCGACGAGGAGGTCGAGGCCGCCGCGCGCGCCGCGCGCTGCGACCGCTTCATCCGCACGCTGGCCGGGGGCTACGACTTCGTCATCAACGAGGAGGGCACCAACCTCAGCCAGGGGCAGCGGCAGCTCGTGACCATCGCGCGCGCCGTGCTGGCAAACCGGCCGATCCTCATCCTGGACGAGGCGACCTCCAACGTGGACACGCGCACCGAGGAGCTCATCCAGCGCGCGATGGACACGCTGATGGTCGGGCGCACGAGCTTCGTGATCGCGCACCGGCTCTCCACGATCCGCAACGCCGACGTCATCCTGGTACTGCGCGACGGTGACATCGTCGAGAAGGGCACGCACGAGGAGCTTCTCGCCGCCGGCGGGTTCTACGCGGAGCTCTACAACTCCCAGTTCGACCACGCCGCCTGATGCGACGCGACCGCGGGGGCGGAGGCGCCGGTCGCGCCTTCGCCCCCATCGCTTCCGTGAGGTGTCTTGTCAGCTGTAAAGGGAGCTGTATACTGGGGCGCGTTGTGTGTCGCGTGGAGGGGAGAGGCATGGGAGACGACGCGCGCGCCGAGGTGGCGCGCCTCAAGCGTGAGCGGGACGCGGTGGTGCTGGCGCACTACTACGTCGCGCCCGAGGTACAGGAGCTGGCGGACCACGTGGGCGACTCGTTCGCCCTCGCGCAGCTGGCGGCGACGCTGCCCAACCGCACGCTCGTCTTCTGCGGCGTGAGCTTCATGGCCGAGAGCGCCAAGATCCTCTCGCCGGACAAGACCGTGCTCATGCCCGACCCCGCGGCCGACTGCCCGATGGCGCACATGGTGCGCCGCGAGACCGTGGAGGCCGCGCGCGAGCGCTACGGCGACGACCTCGCCGTGGCCTGCTACGTCAACTCGACGGCCGAGGCCAAGTCGTGGTCGGACGTGTGCGTGACGTCCTCCAACGCCGTGCGGATCGTGCGCGCGCTGCCGCAGCGCAACGTGCTCTTTGTCCCCGACCGCCACCTCGGCCGCTTCGTGGCCCGGCAGGCGGGCGAGAAGAACGTGATCCTGAACGACGGCTTCTGCCCCATCCACCAGGCCATCTCCGCCTCCGAGGTCGAGCGGCTCCGCTCCGAGCTGCCCGGGGCCGAGGTGCTCGCGCACCCCGAGTGCCCGGAGGACGTCCTCGCGCTCGCGGACTTCGCGGGCTCCACCTCGCAGATCATCGAGCGGGCCGCGGCGTCGGACGCGCGCGACCTCGTCATCCTCACGGTCGACGGGGTCCGCGGCGAGCTCGAGCGGCGCTGCGCCGGCACGGGCAAGCGCCTCCACTTCCCGGCGCCGCGCCCCGTCTGCCCGGACATGGGCCGCATCAGCGTCGAGCGGCTCGTCGCCTGCCTGCGCGACGGCACGGGCGAGGTGGCGCTGCCGCCGGCGGACGTCGCCGAGGGCGCGCGCCGCGCGCTCGCGCGCATGCTCGAGCTGGGGCGCGCATGACGGCGGGCGAGCGGGGCGCCGCCGCGCCGCGCCGCGCGCGCGGGACGGTGCCGGCGGCCGAGCGGTCGCGCGCCGACGGCACGCGCGTCATCGACTGCGACGTGGTCGTCGTCGGCTGCGGCGTGGCCGGCCTGTACTGCGCGCTCAACCTGCCGCGCGCGCTCTCGGTGGTCCTGCTCTCCAAGGAGGGGGTCGACCAGTGCGACTCCATGCTCGCGCAGGGCGGCATCTGCGTGCTGCGCGACGAGGACGACTACGAGGCGTTCTTCGAGGACACGCTGCGCGCGGGCCACTACGAGAACCGCCTGGAGAGCGTGGACCTCATGATCCGCGCGAGCCGCCCGATCATCGACGACCTCGTCAAGCGCGGCGTGCGCTTCGCCCGGCGGCCCGACGGCAGCCTCGACTACACGCGCGAGGGCGCGCACTCCCGCCCGCGCATCGTCTACCACGAGGACGTGACCGGCAAGGAGATCACCGAGCACCTGCTCGCCTGCGCGCGCGAGCTGCCCGGCGCCCGGATCCTCGAGCACACCTGCATGACCGACCTCATCGAGGGCTTCGACGCGTCGGGCGCGCGCGTCTGCCGCGGCGTGGTGGCCCTCGGGCCGCGCGGCGAGCGCCTTGAGATCAACGCCGACGCGACCGTGCTCGCCACCGGCGGGGTGGGCGGCCTCTACGCCCACTCGACGAACTTCTCGTGCCTGACCGGCGACGGCTGCCGCGTGGCCGCCGAGCACGGGGCGCTGCTCGAGCACATGGACTACGTGCAGATCCACCCCACGACGCTGTGGACCGAGCGGCCCGGGCGCGCCTTCCTCATCTCCGAGAGCGCCCGCGGCGAGGGCGCGGTCCTTCTCGACGGGCGCGGCGAGCGGTTCTGCGACGAGCTCCAGCCGCGCGACGTGGTCTCGGCGGCGATCCTGGGCAAGATGGCCGAGGAGGGATCGGAGCACGTGTGGCTGTCCTTCCGGGACGTGCCGCGCGCGACCATCGAGGGCCACTTCACCCACATCCTCGAGCACTGCCTCGAGGAGGGCTACGACATCCGCGAGGAGCCGATCCCGGTGGTGCCCGCGCAGCACTACTTCATGGGCGGCATCCACGTGGACTCCGACTCCGAGACCACGCTGCCGCACCTCTTTGCCTGCGGCGAGACCTGCTGCAACGGCGTGCACGGGCGCAACCGCCTCGCGTCCAACAGCCTGCTCGAGTCGCTCGTGTTCGCGCAGCGCGCGGCCGACAAGATCATGCGCGACCGCTTCGCGGAGGACACGGCCGCCCAGCTCGCCCTCGCGGCACGGGCGCGCTCGCGCTTCATCGCGGGGTCGCGCGACGTGACGGACGTGGCGCTTCTGACCGGCGCCGAGGCGGCGTCGGGGGAGTAAGCTGGCGGGGACGCGCCGCCTTGGCGCGGACGAGAGGAGAGACGATGACGGACCCGATGGTTCAGATGCAGATGGACGAGCACATCCGCGCGGCGCTGAGGGAGGACATGCCGTTCGGCGACGTCTCGACGATGTCCGTCATGCCCGAGCCCCGGCGCGGGCGCGTGCGGCTCATCGCCAAGGCCGACGGCGTGCTCGCGGGCCTCGCGGTCTTCTCGCGCGTCTTCGAGCTCCTGGACGCCTCGGCGCGCGTGGACGCCGCGGCGGCGGACGGGGAGCGGGTGGCGAGCGGGCAGCTGCTCGCCACCGTGGAGGGCGACGTGCGGGCGCTGCTGGAGGGGGAGCGCACGGCCCTCAACTACCTGCAGCGGATGAGCGGCATCGCCACCTACACGCGGCGCGTGGCCAACGCGCTGGCCGGCAGCGGCACCACGCTCGTCTGCACGCGCAAGACCACGCCGGGGATGCGCCTCTTCGAGCGCGAGGCCGTGCGCCTGGGCGGCGGCTCGATGCACCGCTTTGGCCTCTCCGACGGGGTGCTGCTCAAGGACAACCACATCGACGCCGCCGGCGGGGTGGCTCGGGCCGTGGCCGCCGCGCGCGCCGCGGCGCCGTTCGTGGACAAGGTGGAGGTGGAGTGCGAGACGCTCGACATGGTCCGCGAGGCCGTGGGGGCGGGTGCCGACGTCATCATGCTCGACAACATGACGCACGAGCAGATGGCCGAGGCCGTGGCGCTCGTCGCCGGGCGCGCGCAGACCGAGGCGTCCGGCAACGTGGACGTCTCCAACGCCGCCGCCTACGCCGACCTGGGCGTGGACTTCGTCTCGTGCGGGGCACTCACGCACTCGGCGCCGATCCTCGACCTCTCGCTCAAGCACCTCGAGGTGCTGGGGTGACGGCGGGCGAGGCGCGGCGCGCGCGCATCCTGGACGAGCTGCGCGCGGCGGAGGGGCCGCTGTCCGGCGCCCTTCTCGCCGAGCGCTGCGGGGTGAGCCGCCAGGTGGTGGTGACCGACGTGGCCCTGCTGCGCGGCCGGGGGGAGCGCATCGTCGCCACGAACCGCGGCTACGTGCTGGCCGACGCCCCCGCCTCCCGCCCCGTGCGCCTGTTCAAGTGCCACCACAGCACGGAGCAGACGGCCGACGAGCTCACGTGCATCGTCGACGCGGGCGGGCGCGTGGAGGACGTCTTCGTCAACCACCGCGTCTACGGCAAGGTCTGCTCGCCGCTCGGCGTGGGCAGCCGCCGCGACGTGGCGCGCTTCGTGGACGAGCTCGCGAGCGGGCGCTCGACGCCGCTCATGGAGGTCACGGGCGGCTACCACTTCCACCACGTGAGCGCCGCGTCCGAGGACGACCTCGACGCCGTGGGGCGCGCCCTCGCCGCGCGCGGCTACCTCGCCGAGGCGACGCCCTACGAGCGCGCGACCTTCTCCTGAGGCCCCGCGCGGCGGGTCGCGCGGCGCGTCGGGGTATACTCCCCACATCTGAGAGAGGGGAGCGCACGTGATCGACCTCGAGCCTTCCGTCCCGCGCACGCCCGCCCAGGCGGTCCTGCGGATCGTCTCGATCCTGATGGCGATCGTGGGCGCGCTCGTGCTGGTGGGCGGCGTCATCGTGCTCGTCGCCAACGTCATGGGGACGCACGACCTGTGGTGGGTGGCCACCTTCGGCGTCATGATCGTGGTGGCCGCGGGCCTGCTGATCCTCACGGCGGTCCTCGGCATCGCCGCCTCCAACGACGCGGCGCGCGTGGGGCCCTACCGGTTCCTCTGCTACCTCGTGGGGCTGGCGGTGCTCGCGGCCATCGTGTGGGGCTGGGGCCTCGGCACGTTCATCCTGTTCAACCCCGTGGTGCTCACCGCCACGATCGTCTACGTGCTGATCTGCTCGCGCCTGGCCGACAAGGTCAAGGAGGAGCACGACGAGGGCGTCCGCGGCGAGACGTTCCTGCGCTCGCGCCACCAGCGCGCGCTGCACGCGCTCTCCGAGGTGGTCATCGTCAAGGGCGTGCTCACCATCGTGGTGGCGGTCGTGATCGGCGCGGCGCTCGTGGTCTACGGCGAGGGCGAGCGCGCGGTCATCACCGGCATCCCGGTGCGCGTGACCGGCGAGCTCTTTGCCCTGCTCGTCACCGCGGGTGCCAGCTCGGCCATCAACATGGCCGTGGGCGGTCTGGGCATCCTCGGCTCCAACCGGCCCCAGAGGATCCGGCCCTTCCTCGCGCTCGCCGCGGTGTCGCTCGTGGCCGACGCGGTCCACGCGGCGGCCTCGGTGGCTGAGCGCGGCGTCATGGGTCTCTCGTTCGACCTCGTGTTCGACCTGCTCTTCATGGCGGCGTGCGCGTACTGCGCCGTCCGCATCCTGCACCAGCCCACGCCCGAGCGGCTCGCCGCGGCCGCGGGCGTGGCCCTCGTCGACGACGCGGCCGAGGGGGAGAGCGCATGAGCGACGCGGCCGGGACCCCAGCGTCTGCCGCACCGGGGGCGGCGGGCCGCGCCCCGATGAACGGGACCATGCTCCAGGGCTTCTCGTGGTATCTGCCCGCCGACGGCTCGCACTGGCGCCGCATCGCCGAGCAGGCCGCGTCGTTCGCCTACGAGGGCATCACCGCGGTGTGGCTCCCGCCCGCCTACAAGGGCGAGAAGGGCGCGGCTGACGTGGGCTACGGCGTGTACGACGCCTACGACCTGGGCGAGTTCGACCAGAAGGGGTCCGTGCGCACCAAGTACGGCACGCGCGCCGAGTACGAGGCGGCCATCGCCGCGCTGCACGACGGCGGCATCCAGGCGCTCGCGGACGTGGTGCTCAACCAGCGCCTGGGCGCCGACGGCTGCGAGGAGGTGGTCGCGCAGGAGGTGCGCGGCTCCGACCGCGACGCGCGGATCGGCGAGTCCCGGACGATCGAGGCGTGGACGCGCTTCGACTTCCCGGGGCGCGCGGGCGCCTACTCCGACTTCCGCTGGGACTGGACGTGCTTCCACGGCGTGGACTGGGACGAGCGCACCCGCACCAAGGGGATCTTCCTATTCCAGGGCAAGCACTGGGACGACGCGGTGGACCGCGCCGAGAACGGCAACTACGACTACCTCATGGGCGCCGACGTGGACGTCAACTACCAGGTCGTGTACGACGAGCTCGTGCGCTGGGGCGCGTGGTACGTCGACGCCTGCGACCTCGACGGGTTCCGCCTGGACGCGCTCAAGCACATCGACCGCGGCTTCTTCCTGCGCTGGCTCTCCGACGTGCGCGCCCGCGCGGGCCGCGAGCTCTTCTGCGTGGGGGAGTACTGGGCCCGCACCGCCGACGAGCTTCTCGGCTACCTGGGCGACGAGCGCGCGATGTCGCTCTTCGACGTGCCGCTGCACTACAACCTCTACCGGGCGAGCTGCTCCAACGGCGACTTCGACCTCTCGCGGATCTTCGAGGGGACGCTCGTGGAGCGCGACCCCGTGCACGCCGTGACCTTTGCCGAGAACCACGACACGCAGCCCGGCCAGGCGCTGCAGTCCTTTGTCCAGACGTGGTTCAAGCCTGCGGCGTACGCGCTGATCCTGCTGCGCGAGGCCGGCTACCCCTGCGTCTTCTACGGCGACCTCTACGGCATGCCCAACGGCGGCGACATCCCGGCGGTGACGGAGCTGCCGCTTCTGATGGAGATCCGTCGGCGCTTTGCCTACGGGCCGCAGCACGACTTCCTGGACGCGCCCGACGTGGTCGGCTGGACGCGCGAGGGCGACGACGCGCACCGCGGCAGCGGCGTGGCCGTGGTGCTGACCGACCGCGACGGCGGCGAGAAGCGCATGTACGTGGGCGAGCGACACGTCCGCGAGCGCTGGTGCTGCGTGATCGGAGAGCAGGACGACGTGGAGGTGGACGCCGACGGCTGGGCGACGTTCCGCACGCTCGACGGGCGGCTCGCGGTGTACCTGCCGGAGGACCCGGCGGCGGGGCTCGAGCACGACCCGGTGCTGCGCGCCATCCGCCGCGAGATCGACGACGACACCGAGGAGATGCGCCTGTAGCGGGCTTTGGGGCGGCCGGAAAGGGGCCAGCTTCACAAGTTGGGTGGTTTTTCACGGCCTCCCAAAGTAGTCCGAAAATCGTCAAGTCGTCTACCAGCATGTTTGTGGCGGCATGAGGCCTGGATGCTTTTAGGGCCTTCGAAAACCACCCAACTTGTGAGCGACGGGCAACCGGGGGCTCCCGCGTGGCGAGGGGGAGGAGGCAGGGGGAGGAGGCGCCAGGTGCAAGAGAAAGCCAGGCCCTCGCAGTCCCTCGGCTCTGCTCTTTCCCCTC
>NZ_CBIFYV010000065.1:0-26279 GCF_966187215.1 Thermophilibacter sp. | reverse complement strand
GTGAGTTCCGCAGCCGCGTCCTTTGCGGCGAGGACTGTCTGAGCGCCGAGGGTTCGTCCCGCCGCCCCGCGGGCAAGCGGTTACGGGAGGGCTGCGAGAAGGGCGTCGAGGTAGTCGCCGGGGTTGGGGACGCTGGTCGTGACGAGGGCGCCGCGGCGCTCGAGCTCGGCGGTCACGTCCGCCTGCGCGGCGCCGTCGAGGGTGAGGCGGTCGAAGTTGAACATCACCTCGGGGAGCACCACGAGCGTGCCGGCGAGGTCGTCCGGAAACTGCGCGAGCAGGTCCTCGGCCACGATGAGACCGGTCACGTTGACGTCGCCGCCGAAGTAGTCGTTGCGGATCGCGCGCGTGCGGACGCGGCCGCGCAGGCCGTCCAGCGCGCAGAGCTCGTCAATCGTAGGCCGCGCCGCCTCGCCGCAGACGAGAAGCGCCGTCAGGCCCCGTGCCTCGAGCTTCTCGCCCACGCGCGCCACGTCGTCCGCGCGGGAGACGGCCACCTCGTCCTTCTCGTCGAGGAAGCTTCTGAGCATGCCGATGCCGTCATAGAACTGCGGGTAGCCATCGTAGGTCTCGGCGCTCGGCACGGGCAGCGCGGCGGCCACGTAGAACTCATCGGAGAGCTGGAAGCGCGTGATGCCGAGGCTCTCGCGGGCGCGGCGCTGGTAGGGCTCGATCTGGTGAACCACGGCGCGCGCGGCCGCGGGGTCGTCGGAGTAGGAGCGCTTGAAGCGGCGGCTGTGCTTGGTGTAGCCGAGCGGGACCACGGCGAGCGACGTGATGCCGGGGCGTGCCTCCACCCAGTCGAGCGTGGCGGCGAGCTCGGCGCCGTCGTTGACGCCCGGGCAGAGCACGATCTGCGCGTGGACCTCGATGCCGCCCGCGAGCAGCCGCTCGAGCACCTCGATGCCGCGGTCGGCGCGTCGGCCGATGAGGCTGCGGCGCACCTCGGGCGTGATCGCGTGGATGGAGACGTTCATCGGGCTGAGGCCGCAGGTGACGATGCGGTCGGCCTCCTCGTCGGTGACGTTGGTGAGGGTCACGAAGTTGCCCTGCAGAAACGAGAGGCGGTAGTCGTCGTCGCGCAGCGTCAGGGTGGCGCGCGCCTCAGGCGGCAGCATCGCCATGAAGCAGAACTGGCAGGCGTTCACGCAGGTGCGGATGCCGTCGAAGAGCACGTCGGTGAAGTCGATCCCCCAGTCCTGGCCCACCTCGCGCCAGAGCTCGCAGGCCGTCACGATGCCGTCGCGCGGGTCGAGGACCTCGAGCTCGCAGACGGCGCCGTCGGCCTCCCAGCGCCAGTCGATGATGTCGCGCGGCTCCACGCCGTTCACGGTGACGACGCGCATGCCGGGCTCGATGCCCGCCTCCCAGGCCGGGCTGCCCTCCTCGACCGCGGCGACCCAGGCGCCGTCGGCCCGCGGCCGCGTCGAGGCGTAGTCCGCGCGCTTCTGCTCGGCCATGGGTCTCCCTTCGAAACGACGTCATCGCCCCCATTGTGCCACGGCACGGACACGGGCGCGTTTTCTGAGCGATGGCCAACACGAGGACCATGTGTGTGCCTGTGGACCACAATTGATGCTTCTGAGGGCACCGTAGCCGTGAGTTGGACACAGATGGCCTGTTCATTGGACATTTGTGTCCCCCAAGCAGCGAGAAAAGCCGCTTTGCGCTCGTCATGGACCACAATTGGTATATGTGTGGGCCAGGAAAACACAAATGATCGTTGAATTGGCCACAAGAGAGCGGAGCCTCCTCCGCTGAGCCTTGGTTCGCCTGCCTGCGAAGAAGCACGTAAAGTCGCGAAACGATTCGCCCGCGAGCGGTCGCCCTGGCCGGATGAGCGGTCTTTTGAGAATCGAGAAGAATTCTCTGGGTCGTCGCATGCCAAGAAACGTCCTTGACGATGACCTGCCGAGCCACAACATCCTGTCAGATACCTGTCAGCCAGCGGCACGTCTCGTGTCGCGGTTTCTTTGGGGCATCAAGCTAGTGTGATTTCAGACGGTTAACCTTGGCTTATGTCAATCGCACTGTCACACATCACCGCACTGGAGATTCTGCGCCGCTGGGATGCCGCGGCCCTCATCGCCCGTGGCCGCCGCGGACGACCCCTGCGAGTGCCCGGGTGCATGCCGACCGATGCGGAGCTCGCCGAGGCCTGCGAGCGGACCCCTATGTTCGCCGATTGTGAGCGACCTATACACGTCCTTGTTTCCAGTGTGGGTGGACGACACGCATCAGGAGGTGCAGTCGCGCACCTCTCGCAGGGTGACTGGCCAACAACGTCGTTCTTCTCGCTGGCACCGGATGTGACATGCTCCGGGCCCGAGCTCGTCCTGCTCCAGATGTCGGAGTACGCGACGGAGCTCGAGCTTCTCATGCTCGTCGACGAGCTCTGTGGCTACTATGCGGTGCAACCTGCCGCGAAGACGGGGCTGGTCAAGCGCTATGACCCGCTTACGTCCGTGGACAAAGTGGCGACGTTTCTTACCGAGGTGGGCCCGCGCCGCGGCTCGGTCAAGCTCGGCCGAGTGCTGAGCATGGCACGCGACCAGTCCGGCTCACCCGCCGAGAGCCGAGCCGCCCATCTTCTTGAGCTCCCTCCGATTCGCGGTGGCAACGACCTCCCCATCGTCGCGATGAATGACTCGCTGCTCGTTGCCCGCGCAGACGGGCTGCTCGCCCCCTGCTCTGAACGGGTGCGCAAGCCCGATATCCTGCTGCTCGCTCCCGATGAAGACCGTCCCCGCGTAACGCCGTTTCGCGCTGTTGCGTTGGACTACCAGGGCGGATACCATCGCGACCCGCTGCAGGAGGGGCGCGACATCAACCGACGCAACGAGCTTCTCGCCTGCGACATCAAGGACTATGAAATCGCCTCGGAGCACGCAACGGACCTCGACTACCTCGACTGGCTCGTGGGACGCATCCGCAGGGACCTGGGAATCGAGCGGGGACGGGTAAGGCCCGAGCGCGAGGCAGCGAGAAGGGCGCGACGGGAGGCGCTTCACAAGCAACTGCTCGCGGCCGACGGTCTCCATTGGACAAACCGGTCTGAGCCACTCGTGATGCGGGGCGCTGGGTCACAGGCTGATGCCTGACGGCGCGGCCTAGTCGGCGACCAGCTTCGCGATCGCGGCGCGGACGGCCTCGATCTGGCTCGCGGGCGTGCTCGCGCCGGCCGTGATGCCGATGACGTCCGCGCCCTCGAACCACGCGGCCTCCAGCTCGTCGGCCCCCTCGATGTGGTGCGTGCGCGGGCAGCGCGCGGCGGAGATCTCGGCGAGGCGCGTGGTGTTGGCCGAGATGCGCCCGCCGATCACGACCATCACGTCGGCCTCGCGCGCGAGCTCGTCGGCGGCCGCCTGATGCCCGGCCGTGGCCTCGCAGATTGTGTTGATCACGCGCAGCTCCTCGCAGCGCTCGAGCAGCGCGCCCGCAACCTCGGCGAGAAGGGCGCGCCGCGCCGTGGTCTGCACGACCACGCCCATGCGGCGCGCGTGGGGCAGCGCGCGGGCCTCCTCGGCCGAGCCCACCACCACGGCGCCCGGCGCGTGCGGCAACGTCGCCTCGACCTCGGGATGCCCGGCCTCCCCCACCACGACGACCTGGTAGCCCTCGGAGGCCAGGCGCTCGGCGGCAAGGTGGACCTTCTTCACGAAGGGGCACGTGGCGTCGAGCACCCGGGCGCAGAGCCGCTCGGCGCGGGCCTGCTCGTCCGGCGTCACGCCGTGCGTGCGCAGGAGCAGCGCGTCGCCGGCCGCCTCCTCGGGCGTGGACACCACGCCCACGCCACACGCCTCCAGCTCGGCCACCACGCGCGGGTTGTGGATGAGCGGCCCGAGCGTGCGCACCCGCTCGGCGCCCTCGGCCGCCGCGGCCTCGACCATCTGCAGCGCGCGCTCGACGCCGTAGCAGGCGCCCGCCTCGCGGGCGACGCGAATCTCGCTCACGACTCGTCCACCTCCACGCCCGGATGGTCCTCGCGCAGCTCGCGCACGAGGTCATAGACGCGCTCCATGCCCAGGCGCTCCATCTCGCCCACCTGCTCCTTGCGGCTCAGGTGCGCGAGGTCGGACCACTCGATGGGCTCGCCGGCGCGCATGTAGACGCGGCAGCGCGGGCGCAGGTCACGGGCGCCGATGATGGCGACGGGCTGCACGGGCGCCTTCGCGAGCTGCGCCATGAGGGCGTAGCCGCCGTGCGTCGTCGCGTCGCTGTCGCGCCGCACGCGGGTGCCCTCGGGATAGATGAGCACGCACTCGCCGCTCTGCAGCATCGTGCGGGCGCGGCGCACCGTCTTCATGTCGGCGGTGCCGCGCGAGACCGGGAAGCCGCCGGCGCGCGAGAAGAGCCAGGTCGCGATCTTGATCTTGTCGAACTCGCTCTTGTAGACGATGCGCACCGGCACGTGGGCGAGCCACATCGTGACCACCACGGCCACCGGGTCGAGCATGGACTCGTGGTTCATGATGACCACGCGCCCGCGCGCGTCGTTCAGCAGGAGCTCAGCCCGCTCGAGCCGCCACGGCCACATGAGCTTGGTGACCACCCACAGCACGCGCACCACGAACCCGATGAGCAGGCGACCGGGCAGCGGGTGCTCGCTCAGCGGGTGGTCGTAGTAGTCGTCGAAGCTGTTGCCGGCGAAGGCGCGCATCCGCCCGCCGCGCTTCTCGGCGCTCATGAGCGCGCCCCCTCGGCCGCGCGCACGAGCTCGACCACGCGCCCGACGACCTCCTCGAAGCCGAGCTCGGAGGAGTCGATGCGCACGGCGTCGTCGGCGGTGCGCAATGGCGAGGTCGCCCGCGAGGAGTCGTAGGCGTCGCGACGGACGAGGTCGTCGAGAATGGCCCGCTCGGCGGCGGCGTCCACCTCGACCGCCGCCCCGCGCGCGAGGTCGCCCCCGTGGCGCTGCACCGCGCGCCGGCGGGCGCGCGCCTCGGGCGAGGCGGTCAGGAACACCTTGACCTCGGCCGCGGGGAAGACCACGGTCCCGATGTCGCGCCCCTCGGCCACGACGCCGCCCGTCTCGCCGGCGCGGCGCTGCTGGGCGACCATGGCCTCGCGCACGGCCGGGTTGGCCGAGACGGGCGAGACCGCGCGCTCGACCTCCGCCGTGCGGATGGCCTCGGTGACGTCCTCGCCGTCGGCCAGCACCCGCCGGCCGCCCTCCCCCGAAAACTCGATCCGCGCCGCGCGCGCCACCTCGGCCGTGCGCGCGTCGTCCTCGGGGTCGACGCCCCGCTCCAGGCAGAGGTAGGCCACGGAGCGATACATCGCCCCCGTGTCCAGGTACGTGAGGTCGCAGCGTCGCGCGACCTCACGCGCAACGGACGACTTGCCCGAGCCCGAGGGCCCGTCGATGGCGACGATCATGCGCTCTCCCCTCTGCGGGCCGCCGAGGCGCCGCCCGCGCCCCAGATGTCCCGCGTGTCGTAGTCGTTGGGCGTGGTCGCGTGGGCGACGACCTCCTCGGGCGACAGGTTGAAGCCGCCGAGGGCGAACGTGCGCCCGTCGCAGGTCAGGTAGTGGGACGAGACGTTGAGCACGTGCTGGTCCCAGAAGCGCGTGAGCGGGATGTCGTAGACCGCGGCCAGAAGCATCCTGAGGAAGCCTCCGTGCGTGACGCAGGCGGTGCGGCCCGTGAGCGGGCGCAGGCCGTCCAGCACGCGCCGGCAGCGCTCGCGCACGTGCTCGAAGCTCTCGGCCCCCGCGGGCGGGTGCGAGACGCCCTCGTCGTCGATCGGCCACGGGAACGTGGCGCCCGAGCCCATCGCGTCGGCAACGCTCACGCCCTCGAGCGGCCCGAAGTCGATCTCGATCAGGTCGTCGAGCGGCTCGCACGGCACGCCGAGCCGCGCGGCCGCCTCCTCGGCGAGCACGCGGGCGCGCGAGAGCGGCGAGCAGAACACGCGCTCCGGCGCGAAGGCCACGAGCGCCTCCACGGCGCGCATCCGCTGCTGCTCGCCGTGGGGCGTGAGCGGCACGTCGAGCCTCCCCGAGAAGAAGTGCTGCGTGTTGGACACCGTCTCGGGGTGCCGCATGAACAGCACCCGCTGGCGGATGTCGTCACCGGGCATGCCGGCCATCTAGGCCTCCCTTCCGGCGAGAAGCCCCTCGAGCCCCGCCGTCTCGTCAGCGGTGAGCGGGCGCCAGGCGCCCTCGGCGACGCCCGTGAGCCTGAGCGGCCCGAACGCGTCGCGGTGCAGCCTGAGCACCCTGTGCCCCACCGCCTGCATCATCTTCTTGACCTGGTGCTTGCGCCCCTCGTGGATCGAGAGGCCCACCACCGCGTTGGGCTCGCCGCCGCCAGTTCGCCCCGCCCCGCGGGGCGCGACCACCGAGAAGAGCGGGTCGCCCGGGGCGACGAGGTCCGCGCGCGCCGGCGCGGCCGGACCGTCCTCGAGCATGACGCCCGCGCGCAGCCGCTCGAGGACCCGCTCGCTCGGCGTCCCCGAGACAAGCGCCACGTAGTGCTTCTCGACGTGGCGCGAGGGGTGCAGCAGCGCCTGTCCCAGCTCGCCGCTCGTGGTGAACAGCAGAAGCCCCGTGGTGTCCTGGTCGAGCCGCCCCACCGGGAAGAGCCCGGGGTGCTCGGCGCAGGGCACGAGCTCGGCCACCGTGGGGCGACCCTGGGGATCGCTCATCGTGGTGAGGTAGCCCGCGGGCTTGTAGAGCATGCAGTGGAAGGGCCGCTCGGCCAGCCGGCAGAGGATGCCGTCCACGCGCACCTCGTCGCGCTCCGGGTCGACCTTCGAGCCCAGCTCGGAGACCACCCGCCCGTTGACGGTCACGCGCCCGGCGGTCATGAGCCGCTCCGAGCCGCGCCGGCTCGCCACGCCCGCGCGCGCGAGGAAGCGCTGCAGGCGCATGGGGTACAGCCCGCTCTCGCGCGCCGGCTCACTCATCGCCCGCCCCCGCGTCATCGGCCGCGTCGGCGTCGTAGTCCTCGAGCAGGTCGCGCTCGTCGTCCACGTCCTCGGCGGCCTCCTCGAGCGTCGAGGAGATCGAGCGCCCCGAGAGCCGCTCGCGGATGAAGCGGCGCGACTCCTCGTCCGGCGCGAAGTCCTCGAGCGGCGGCAGCTCGCGCAGGCTCCTGAGGCCGAAGTGCTCGAGGAAGAGCCGCGTGGTCCCCCACAGCTGCGCCTGGCCGTGCTCGCGGTCACGCCCCACCTCGCGCACGAGGCCCTTCTCGCGCAGGGACGCGATGACACCATCGGAGTTGACGCCGCGGATCGCCCGCACGCCCTCGCGGGTGACGGGCTGATGGTAGGCGATGACGGCGAGCGTCTCGAGGGCCGCCTGGCTGAGCCGGCGCGTGTCCCACGAGAGCACGTAGTCGGCCACCTGGTCGTGGTAGGCGGGATGCGTGAAGAGCCTCCAGCCGCCGGCCACCTCGCGCAGCTGGAAGCCGCGGTTGGCGTCGGCGTACTCGGCCGCGAGCTCGGCCAGCGCCGAGGCGACCTCGCCGGGCTCCGCGCCGGCCGCGCGGGCCAGGTCGGTGGCCGGCACCGAGTCGTCGGAGACGAGCAGCAGGGCCTCGAGAAGCCCCTTCAGAGATCCGGATTCAAGACGTTCGAGCTCAGCCACGGTCGGTCTCCCCCTCCGCTTGGGCCTCGTCGGGCATCGGCGCCTCGGCACCGTAGTCGAGCTCGGCGAGGACCGACTCGTCGAGCTCGTAGGCAGGCGCCCCCTCCACGTGCGTCACCTCGATGTCGCCGAACAGCTCCTCCTGGCGGACGCGCACCAGCCCCTGCTTGTAGAGCTCGAGGATGGCCAGGAAGTTGGCGACCACCGCCTCGGGCTGGTCCTCCTGCCCGTCCACGAGCTCGGAGAAGCTCACGCGCCCGCGGCCGCGCACGAGGCGGTCCACCGCCGAGATCGTGAGCGCCACGGGCAGCCGGCGCGGCGCCACGTGCTCGGCCTCCAGCAGCAGCGTCTCGCGACGGCTGTCGATGTCGGCGCAGATGACCGCGAGGCTCCGCAGCGTGATGCCTTCAAGGTAGTCGGGCATGAGGTTCAGAAACTCCGGGTCGGGGCCCACGGTGCGGGGCAGCATGCGACCCTCGGCCTCGAGGCGCGCGCCCAGGGCCGCCGCCGCGCCGCGGAACTGCTTGTAGGCGATGAGCCGGGCGATGAGCACCTCGCGGGCCTCGTCGGGGCTCAGGTCCTCGAGGGGGTCGTCCTCGTCGTCCGCGTCTCGGGTGCCCCCGCGCGCCGGCGCGTCCTCCGGCACGAGCGAGGCCGCCTTGATGTCGAGCAGCGTGGAGGCCACGAGCACGAAGTCGCTCGCCACGTCGAGGTCGAGCTCGCCCATGCGCTCGACCTCCTCGAGGTACTGGTTGGCCACCTCGGCGATGGAGATCGAGCCGATGGTCACGCGCTGTCGGCTCACGAGCTGCAGCAAAAGGTCGAAGGGGCCCGTGTAGGCCTGGGTGCTCACGCGGTAGGAGCCCACTCACATCACCGCCCGCACGAGCGCGCCGTAGAGCTCGCCGGCCGTGGCGTCCAGATAGGCGCCGAGCGGGTCCACGAGAAGCAGCCTCGGCACGAGATAGAGCACGATGATGAGCACGGGCATCGCGTAGCGCTCGAGCTCGTAGAAACGCCGCCGCGCCTCCCCCGTGAGGAAGAACAGCACGACCTTGGAGCCGTCGAGCGGCGGGAACGGGATCAGGTTGAAGAAGCAGAGCGTGAGGTTCACGCTCATGTAGGCCGACGGCAGGTCGAGCAGCCAGCCCAGCGCGTCGGCGGAGAGCGCGCCGGACGCCGCGGCCGGGACGCCGAGGTGCCAGGCGAGCCCCAGGAGCGCCGCGCCGAGAAGGGCCTGCAGCAGGTTGGACGCCGGCCCGGCGAGCGCGACGATCAGCTCGTCGCGCCGGGGGTGGCGCAGCCGCCGCGGGTTGTAGGGCACCGGCTTGGCGAAGGCGAAGACCACGCCGCCGAGAAGCGCCATCAGAAGCGGCAGCACCACCGAGCCGAAGCCGTCGAGGTGCGCGCGCGGGTCGAGCGTCAGGCGCCCCGCCTCCTTGGCCGTGGGGTCCCCGCAGGCGAGCGCCGCCAGGCCGTGTGCGAGCTCGTGCACGATGGCGGAGACCATGACGAGCGCCACGGTCACGACGACCCAGATGATCTGATCGAGCGAGTAGCCCAAGTCCCCCGAACCCCTCTCTCGCGGCGTCAGCGCAGCGAGGCGGACAGACGGCACAGTGCCCAGTCGAGCACCAGCAACACTATAGCAACGATGGCGAAGTCGCCGCGGAAGGCGCCCCCGAAGGGCGTCACGATCACGAGAAGCCCCGAGACGGCGTCGGGCAGGAGCGACGAGACGAGCGAGTTGACGCCCAAAAGCCACGCGCGCGGCCCCGCCGGCGTCACGGCGTCGGCGACGACCAGGGCGACGAGCGCCCAGGCCGCCACGCGGCAGACGATCGCGAGGGCGCGCAGGGCGCGCGCGGCGGGCGCGCTACGCATCGGCGCCCTCCTCGAGCCGCTCGGTGAGCTCGAGCCACTCCTGCTCGAGTGACGGGACCTTCTTGGAGAGCGCGGTGTACTCGGACATGCACGCGTCGAAGCGCGCCGCGTCGTTGTAGAGCTCGGGGTCGGCCATGAGCGTCTCCAGCTCCTTGAGGCGAGCCTGGGCGGGCTCGAGGGCGGCCTCCACCTGCCGCAGGCGCTCGCGCTCCTTCTTGAGCGCACGGTTGCGGCGGTTGCGCTCCTCCGCCTCGGCGCGGCGCTGCTCGCGGGTCTTGACGTTGCGGCCCTGGGCCGGCGCGGCCTCCCTCGGGGCGGCGACGCCCGCGGCGGGGGCGGGAGCGGCGGCCGCCTGGGCCTCCGCGCGGCCCTCGAGCTCGGCGCGCTTGAAGAGGAAGTAGTCGTAGTCGCCGTCGTAGACCGTGACCTTGTGGTCGCGCACGTCCACGACCTTGTTGGCCACCGCGCGCACGAGGTGCTCGTCGTGGGAGATGAGCACGATCGTGCCCTTGAAGTCCACGAGCGCGCGCTCGAGCACGTCCACCGAGTCGATGTCGAGGTGGTTGGTGGGCTCGTCCAGAAGCAACAGCGGGTCGGGCGCCACGAGCATCTTGGCGAGCGCCAGGCGCGCCCGCTCGCCGCCCGACAGCACGCTCACGCGCTTCTCGACGTCATCGCCGTGGAAGAGGAACGCCCCCAGCAGGCGCCGCTCCTCGGAGGTGGTCCAGCCGGCCGCCACCGAGTCCATCTCGGCGAGCACCGTGTTGGCCTCGTTGAGCTCCTCGAGCTGGTGCTGGGCGTAGTAGGCCTCGGTGACGTTCTTGCCCAGCGAGACCGTGCCGGCGTCGGGCGCGAGCTTGCCGTTCATGAGCTTCATGAGCGTGGACTTGCCCGCGCCGTTGGGGCCCACGAGCGCCACGTGGTCGCCACGGTAGAGCTTGAGGTCGACACCCGAGTAGACGTGGTTGTCGCCGAAGGACTTGGACACGCCCTCGAGGCTGATGACCTCGTCGCCGGTGCGCGGCGGCTCGGGGAACGAGAAGTGCACCTTCTTGGTGCCCTCCGGCAGGATCACGAGCTCGCTCTTGATCTGCTCGATCTTCCTCATGCGCTCCTGGGCCTGGGCGGCCTTGGTGGGCTTGTAGCGGAACTTGTCCACGAAGACCTGCATGTGGGCGATCTCGCGCTCCTGGGCCGCGCGCTTGGCGCGCATCTGCTCGAGGTTGTCCTCGCGCTGGCGCAGGTAGTCGGAGTAGCTGCCCGTGTAGGTGGTGATGCGGCGGTTCTCCACGGCCGCCACGTGGGACACGCACGCGTCCATGAACGCGCGGTCATGCGAGACGAGCAGCACGGCGCCGTCGTAGGAGGTGAGGAACTGCTCGAGCCAGCGGACGCTCTCAAGGTCGAGGTGGTTGGTGGGCTCGTCCAGAAGCAGCAGGTCCGGGTGGCGCAGCAGCAGCTTGGAGAGGGCGATGCGCATCTGCCAGCCGCCCGAGAAGTCGCACGCCGGCTTGTCGAAGTCCTCCACGGGAAAGCCCAGGCCCGCCAGGATCTGGCGCGCGCGGCTCTCGAGCTCGTAGCCGCCCAGCCGCTCGAAGCGGTCCTGCGCGGTGCCGTAGCGCTCGAGCAAGGCGTCGAGCTCGGGTCCCGGCGCGGCGGCGGAGATCTTGGCCTCGAGCTCCGCGACCTCGCGCTCGAGGGCCTTGACCTCGTGCGCCGAGTCCACGACCTCGGCGAGCGCGCTCTTCTCGCCCGCGAGGTGGGTCTCCTGCTCGAGGTAGCCCACGTTGCAGCCGCGCGCGAAGCTCACGGCCCCCTCGTCCGGGCTCTCCTCCCCCATCAGGATGCGCAGGAAGGTGGTCTTGCCCGAGCCGTTGGGGCCCACGAGCGCCCAGCGCTCACCGGCGTTGAGTTGCAGCGTCGCGGCCGTGTACAGGACACGGCCGCCGAAGGACTTGGAGATCTTGTCGGCGAGAGCTATCACGGCGCCTACTCGGAGTCGGTGAGGTGGATCGCGAAGCCGGCGATGGGACGCGAGAAGTACACGAGGTGGTCGCCGGTGGGAAGGGTCGTGCGGGTGGACTCGTCGACCTCGTAGCCGCGCTCGCCGAACCAGCGGACGGCCGCGTCGAGGTCGTCCACGTGGAAGCCGATGTGGCCCTTCTCGCCGCGCCCGCCGTTGTTCATGACCTCGACGAGTGTGCCGGCGAACATGGAGATCGGTGCGATGTGGCGGACCTCGAGGCCCATCAGGCTCTCGAAGAGGCCGGCCACCTCGTCGGCCTCGGCGGGCGAGTCGGTGTTGATGCCGATGTGGGCGATCCTCAGGCCGAAGAGCTCGACCGGGCTGTCCTGCGTGCTCATGTGTCCTCCTTTGACGGCGCGCCCATTATAGGCGCGGCGGGGTGCCCCGGCTTACAGAAAAGGCGGCCGCCCGGAGGCGACCGCCGTCATGTCTGGTGGAGATAAGGGGGTTCGAACCCCTGACCTCGTGACTGCCAGTCCCGCGCTCTCCCCACTGAGCTATATCCCATTCTGGTGGGCGATGCTGGATTCGAACCAGCGACCCCTTCCGTGTGAAGGAAGTGCTCTACCCCTGAGCCAATCGCCCGCGCAGTGCGCTAGAGCATACTAACAGAACCCGGCGGCGCCGTCACGCGAGAATTTTGGGAATCTCGAGAAGCGCGACGCGCGGGAACGACCCTACGAGCGCGCGGCGGTCTCCTCCGGCACGCGGCCCTCGCGGCGCAGCTTGGCCATGTCCGTCTCCGCCATGCCCTGGGTGGGGTCGTTGTGGCGACGGTCCCAGAGCGGGTTGGACCGGTCGTCCCAGAGGCGCTTGGCCACCGGGGCCCACGCCTTCGCCGCCGGCACGGTCTTCTCCCGCAGCTGCTCGGGCGACTCCTGCTCCACGAGGTCGGTGGAGTGCGCGCCGGTCTGCTCGACCATCTTGCCGAGCATGTAGGGGTTCTCGAGCATCGGGCACGGCATGAGGTGGTTGTCGTTGAAGGGCTGGCGCTCGTAGTAAGCCATGAACAGCGGCGAGCGCAGCGCGTCGAGCAGGCTCACGTCGTGGATGTTGACGTTGGCGTAGTGGATGAAGACGCACGGCTCCACGTCGCCGGCCGCGTTGATGTGCAGGTAGCGCCGGCCGCCCGCGATGCAGCCGCCCACGAACTCGCCGTCGTTCTGGAAGTCGAGCGTGAAGATGGCCTTCTTGGAGCGCATCTCGCGCACGAAGCTGTACATGTGCTCGCGCTGCTCGGGCGTGGGGATGAGCTCGGCGCCGGAGGCGCGGCCCACGGGCATGTAGTGGAAGTACCAGCAGAAGAGCGCGCCCTTCTCGATCATCCAGTCGATGTTCTCCTCCGTGGCCACGGCGTCGGCGTTTGCCTTGGTCCAGCAGGTCGAGATGCCGAAGGGCAGCTTGTGCTCGCGAAGCAGGTCCATCGCCCGCTCGATCTTGGCGTAGGTGCCCTCGCCGCGGCGCGCGTCGGTGGTGTGCTCGTTGCCCTCGGCGCTGATGGCGGGGACGAAGTTGCCCACGCGGATCATGTCCTGGCAGAACTGCTCGTCGATGAGCGTGGCGTTGGTGAAGCAGAGGAACGCGCAGTCCGGGTACTTCTCGCAGATGCGCACGAGGTCGGCCTTGCGCACCATCGGCTCGCCGCCGGTGTAGATGTAGACGTGGGTTCCCAGCTCGCGGCCCTGGTCGATGATCGAGCAGATGTCCTCGAAGGAGAGGTTCTGCTGGTGGCCGTACTCGGCGGCCCAGCAGCCCGTGCAGTGCAGGTTGCAGGCGCTCGTGGGGTCGAGCAGGATGGCCCAGGGGATGTTGCACTGGTACTTCTCGCGCGCCTTCTCCTGGACGGGCCAGGCGAGGAGGTTGCCGTCGACGAAGAACGCCTTGAGGAA
The DNA here is from genome assembly GCF_966187215.1 of Thermophilibacter sp. Lineage (NCBI taxonomy): Bacteria > Bacillati > Actinomycetota > Coriobacteriia > Coriobacteriales > Atopobiaceae > Thermophilibacter > Thermophilibacter sp. The sequence goes on along the minus strand of NZ_CBIFYV010000065.1, from coordinate 12,887 downwards.
CTTGGTGCGCATCTCGGGGTTGAGGTCAAAGACGCGCATGAAGAGGTCGTACCAGTTGTTGTGCTCGTCGATCATCTTCCGGATGGCGGCGCGCTGCGTGGGGAACACGCTCTCGGGGACAAGCTTGTCGGTGAGATCCATGATCTTGTCGAAGTGGCCCGCGGGGTCCTTGTCGAGATAGTCGATGAGCTTGTTGAGCGCCGTGCGCTCCGCGGTCTGTGCGATCGATGCCATGCGGTTCCCTTCCTCGTGCCTTCGCGCCGTCGGTCAACCCGGGCGCCAAGGTGTCTTGTACCCCATTTGTTGCGTAAGTCACATGTGTTGCATAGGATTGTGCCTATTCAACGAAGCCGCGCGGAATGGGGAGGTCGTGAGATGGGACGCGAGGGGTGGCGCGAGGACCGCAGGGCACGGAGAAGCCGGGCCGCGATGATGGCGGCGTTCGAGCGCCTGGCCATGGAGCGGCCCGTCTCGCGCATCACGGTGAGCGCGCTGGCCACTGAGGCCGGCGTGGACCGCAAGACGTTCTACCAGCACTTTGGCAGCATGGACGGCCTGCTCGAGGAGCGCTCGCGCGAGCTCGTCGAGGAGGTGCTCGACGCGGTCGAGGCGGCGCGGGGCGAGGGCGCCGCGGCGGGCGGCGAGTCCGACGTCGAGGCGTTCTTCTCGGCCCTGGCCCAGGCGCTGGGCGAGAAGGTCGCGCTCAACCGGCGCCTGCTGGGGAGCATGTCGACCGAGGAGCTGCTGCGCCACCTGGAGCGCCCCCTCTCGCGCGGCATCGGGGAGCGCGGCCTCGTGCCGGAGGGGATCGACGGGAAGACGATGCGCTACGCGCTGTCGTTCGCGCTGGGCGGGCTGCTCACGATGTACCGCACGTGGGCGCTCGAGGGGGACGAGGACACCCCCGACGCCGCCACGGAGGTGGGGCGCGCGATCGCGGCGCGGGGGCTGGCCGGCGTGGTCGCGGGCGCGTGAGCGAGGTTGCTCAGCGGTATTCAGGTGGTTTCGGGTCGGAACGTTCGGATGGGCAGGAGCTTCTCGCTTTGTCCTAGGCATACGAACGCTTTTTGGCTCAGAGCGTTCGGATACGCAGGAGCTTGTGCGCGTGGACCGGCGAAGCGGTGCGCAAAGGCCCGGGCGACCGAAGCCGCCCGGGCCGAACTCTCGGGTGGGCCCGGTAGGATTCGAACCTACGACCCAGGGATTATGAGTCCCCTGCGCTAACCGCTGCGCCACGAGCCCGATATGAGAAAGGCGGCGACCGAAGCCGCCGCCCGCGTTCACATGGTGGAGATAAGGGGGTTCGAACCCCTGACCTCGTGACTGCCAGTCACGCGCTCTCCCAACTGAGCTATATCCCCGTCTGGTGCGAGAAGAAACTATACCAGAGTCAGCGTCGGCGTCAACACCCAATTTGGCGCGACGTCACCACGGCCGCATCATTCCGCAGCTCGTGAACGACATCATCGCCACGCCGAGAAGCGCGATCAGCACCGCCATCGGCACGAGGCACCCGCCGCAGCCGCAGCCTCCCGGCATCATGCCACCGCCCATGCGCGTCCCCCAGCCGGCGGGCATCCAGCCGCCGCCCCAGAATCCGCGCGACCTCCGTGGGGGCCGGGGTCCTGGAGGGGGCCCTCCCATGGGTCCGCGGGGACCTCCGGGAGCGCGCCCGTTGCCGCGGTGGGGACCACCCGGGCCGCCCCGACTCGCTCCCCCTGGTCCGTGTCCGCCCGGTCCCGGCATATTCGCTCCTCTCGTCAGCTGTCTCAATGTTGGCCCAAGGAACCCACGGGCCGCGGAAGCCACACGAAGCTGAGGGAAACCTGTCATTCAGGCCGCGAGGCGGGCGCCAGGCACGGAAGCGCGACGAAAAGGCCCCGGCCGCGAGGCCGGGGCACCGAGTCGGAACGGGTGGAGCTGTTTGACGTCCCTACGCGCGGGCGGGCGCCACGCGCTCCACGAGCCAGCTTGCGAGCTCGGTCAGCGGCACGTCGAAGCGCTCGCCCGTCTCGCGGACCTTGACCTCGGCGTTGCCCGCGGCCGCCCCGCGCTTGCCGAGGATGACCTGGTACGGAATGCCGATGAGGTCGGCGTCGGCGAACTTCACGCCCGGGCGCTCCTTGCGGTCGTCGAGAAGGACCTCGAGGTCGGCGGCGGCCAGCTCGGCCACGACCTTCTCGGCCACCGGGGCCACCACGTCGTCGCCCACTGCGAGCGGCACGACCTCGACCTCGTACGGGGCCACCGAGACCGGCCAGGAGATGCCGTGCTCGTCGTTGTGCTGCTCCACCACGGCCGCGAGCGTGCGCGACACGCCGATGCCGTAGCAGCCCATGAGGAAGGGGCGCTCAACGCCGTCCTCGTCGGCGAACGTGGCGCCCATCGCCTCGGAGTACTTGGTGCCCAGCTGGAACACCTGCGAGATCTCGATGCCGCGCGCTGCCTTGAGGGGCTCCCCGCAGTGCGGGCAGGGGTCGCCCTCCCTCACGCTCACGAGGTCGGCCCACTCGTCGACCTCGAAGTCGCGGCCGGGGCGCGCGCCGGTGAAGTGGTAGTCCACCTCGTTGGCGCCGCAGGTCCACGACGCGCTCTGGCGCAGCGACTCGTCGCAGACCAGGCGGATGCCCTCGGGCAGGTTCACGGGGCCGATGAAGCCCTTGAACAGGCCGGCCTCCTCGAGCTCCTCGTCGCTCATCATGTGGTAGGCGCCGAAGAGGTGCTCGGCCTTGACCTCGTTGAGCTCGTGGTCGCCGGGGACGATCGCCACGACGCGCGTGCCGTCCTCGGCCACGAGGGCGAGCGACTTGCGCGTGCCGTTCTCGGGGAAGCCGAAGAACTCGGAGACAGCCTCGATCGTGCCGAGGCCGGGCGTGTGCACCCTCGTGAGCGTGCCGTCGCCGGGACCCTCGCTCACGGCGACCGTCGTGCGGGCCGCCTCGACGTCGGCCGCGAAGCCGCAGTCGCAGTAGACGAGCTCCGCCTCGCCGGCGTCGGCGAGGGCCATGAACTCGACCGACGTGTCGCCGCCGATCTGGCCGGAGTCGGCCACCACGGGCAGCGCGCGGATGCCGCAGCGCTCGGCCACGCGGGCGTAGGCGCCCTTCTCCTGCTCGTAGCACTCCTGCAGCGACTCCTGCGTGGCCGAGAACGAGTAGGCGTCCTTCATGATGAACTCGCGGCCGCGCATGAGCCCGAAGCGCGGGCGCATCTCGTCGCGGAACTTGTCCTGGATCTGGTAGAGCGTCACCGGGAGCTGCTTGTAGCTGCGCAGCTCGTTGCGGACGAGGTCGGTGAAGGTCTCCTCGTGGGTGGGGCCGAGCGCGAACTCGCGGCCGTGGCGGTCGTCGATGCGCATGAGCTCGGGGCCGTAGGCCTCCCAGCGGCCCGAGTCGCGCCAGAGCTCGGCGGGCGTGAGGATCGGCACCATCATCTCCTGGGCGCCGATGCCCTCCATCTCGTCGCGGACGATGGCCTCGATCTTGCGGATCGAGCGCCAGGCCAGCGGCAGGTAGCTGTAGAGGCCGGCGGCGGTCTTGCGGATCATGCCGGCGCGCAGGAGCAGCCGGTGGCTCGCGAGCTCCGCCTCGGCCGGGTCCTCCTTGAGCGTGGGGGCGTAGAGCTGGCTCATCTTCTGGTAGCGCTTCACGTGCGCTCCTTCCCTAACGACGCGTCCAACCCTTCAAGTTTACGACAAGGGCGCGGGCGCGGCGAGAGGGGCGCGGGGGCGGGGGGAACCGGCGAGCGACCTAGCCGAAGCGGCGCCCGATCTCGGCCATGAGCTCGTCCACGGCATCGGCCTCATCCACGGTCCGGAGGCGCTCGCCGCCCGCGAACAGCACGGCCCTCCCCCGTCCGCCGGCGAGCCCGATGTCGGCGTCGGCGGCCTCGCCGGGACCGTTCACCACGCAGCCCATCACGGCCACGCTGATGGGCGCGCGCACGTCCGCGAGCCGCCGCTCCACCTCGGCGGCGACGCCCATGAGGTCCCACTGGCAGCGCCCGCAGGTGGGGCAGCTCACGAGCTCCGGGCGCAGCCTCCTGAGCCCCACGGCCGACAGCAGGTCCCACGCCACGTTGACCTCCTCCACCGGGTCGGCGGTGAGCGAGAGGCGCATGGTGTCGCCGATGCCCTCCATGAGCAGGCACCCCACGGCCACGGCGTTCTTGACCGTGCCCTGGCGGGCGCCGCCGGCCTCGGTCACGCCTACGTGCAGCGGCACGTCCGGGAGCTCGCGCGAGAGCGCGCGGTTGACCTCGATCGTGGTGGGCACGCCGTGCGCCTTGGCGGAGAGCACGACGTCGTCGAAGCCGCGCGCGCGGAAGTGCCCCACGAAGGAGGTCGCCGAGCCCACGAGCTTCTCGACCTGCGTGAGGTCCTCGCGCTCGGCGAAGGCGCGGTCGAGCGAGCCCGCGTTCACGCCGATGCGGATGGGGATCCCTGCCGCGCCCGCCTCGTCGATCACGGCGTCCACGCGCGCCCAGTCGCCGATGTTGCCCGGGTTCACGCGCAGCGCCGCGGCGCCGCGCCGGCACGCCTCGATGGCGAGGCGGTGGTCGAAGTGGATGTCGGCCACCACGGGCAGCGGCGAGCGCGCGCAGACCTCCTCGAAGCCGTCGAGCGCCCCCGCGTCCGGCACGGCCACGCGCACGATCTCGCAGCCGGCCCCGGCGAGCCGGTCGATCTGCGCCAGCGTCGCCTCGGCGTCGGAGGTCGACGTGGTGCACATGGACTGCACCGACACCGGGGCGCCGCCGCCCACCGCGACCGACCCCACGTGCACCTGGCGCGTCAGCTCGCGCGGCGCGCGCACGCTCTCAGAACCCATGGCAGCCTCCTAGACGACGTAGCGAAGGATGTCGTTTCTCAGCACGACCACGAAGACGAACATGATGAACGCGAGGCCCGCGTAGCTGAGGCCCACCTGCACGCGCTCGGACAGCGGCCGGCGGATGACGAGCTGGATGACCTCGATGAGGATCTTGCCCCCGTCGAAGGGCGGGATCGGCAGCAGGTTCATGAAGCCGAGCGACATGGAGATCGCCGCGACCACCGTCACCAGGTCAGAGACACCCGTTGAGGCCGCCTGGGCCACCATGTTGGCGATGCCCACGACCGAGGACGACTGGTCGAGCACCTCCATCGTGTGCGCCGGCTGGATGAGCTGCGCCACGTAGGAGGCCACCTGGCCGGTGTAGTCGAGCGTGGCCGCGGCCGCCTCGGGCAGGGTCAGGTGGTACGTGCCGGTGGTCGCGAGCACGCCGACCTCAGGGACCGCCTGACCGTCGGGCAGGTCGACCGTGGCCGTGAGCTCCCGGCCGTCGCGCACGAAGGTGACCTCGAAGTCACGCCCCTCCTCGCGCAGCGGGGCCAGGGCGGAGGACAGCTCCTCCCAGGTGGAGACCTCCGTGCCGTCGACCGAGGTGATCGTGTCTCCGGCGCGCAGGCCCGCGGCCTCGGCCGCCGAGCCCGCGCTCACGCCGCCCAGCGTGGGGACGTTGGCTACGTAGGTGACCCCCTGGATCATGAATGCGCCCGTGACCAGCACGAATGCGAGCGCGACGTTGACGAGCGGGCCCGCGAGCAGCATCGCGCAGCGCCGGACGAAGCCCACGCCCTGGTAGGTGCGCGCCCGCTCGTGGGCGAGAAGCCCCTCGGCGTCGAGGTCGCACGGGTGCGGCTCGCCGGCGGCCGTGGAGCCCTCGAGCGAGAAGTCGTGCCCGCGGTCGTACTCGGTCAGCAGGTTGGCGTCGCGCGCCGGCGCCTCGAAGGCGGCCGGCCAGTCGCGCTGGCCCTCGTGCTCGCCGAGCTCAGGGTCGTAGAACGGGCGCGCCGCGGCCCAGTCGACGAGCGTGGCGAGAAGGGCGTAGGCGCGCGCCTCGTCGACGCCCAGCTCGCGGGCGAGCTCGTCGGCGCGGACGCGCCCGCGGTCCGTGACCAGCTTGAGCGCCGGGCCCAGCAGCTCGTCGGGGGCGCCCTCCATGCCGCAGATGCGCGTGTAGCCGCCCAGCAGGAGCGGCGTGACGCCGAACTCCGTGCCCACCTTGCGGCTCTTGCGCGCGAGGCGCCAGCGGCAGGGTAGCCCGAGGTAGAACTCCGTGGCGCGGACGCGGAATGCGCGCGCCGCGAGGTAGTGCCCGCCCTCGTGCACGAAGACGAGCGCCGAGAGGGCGACCACGCCGCAGACCACTATCCAGATGACCCCGAGCGCACCGCTCACGAGCGAACCTCCGCCACCGCCGCGCGCGCCCGCTCCCGCGAGCGGGCGTCGACCTCATCGAGCTGCTCAAGACTCTCTACCCGCTCGACGCGCGTCTCGTCCATCACGCGGCGCACGACGCGCTCGATGTCGAGAAACGAGCACATCCCTTGGCGGAAGCTTGCGTTGGCGACCTCGTTGGCCGCGTTCATCGCGCACGGCAGCGTGCCGCCCGCGCGCCCGGCCTCGCGCGCGAGCGCCAGGCAGCCGAACGTGGCCTCGTCGGCCTCGCCGAAGGTGAGCGGGTCGGCGTGGCACCAGTCCACGCGCTCCACGAAGCCCTCCCAGCGCTCGGGGTAGCTGAGCGCGTACTGGATGGGCGCGCGCATGTCGGAGCTGCCGAGCTGGGCCTTGACCACGCCGTCCGCGAACTCAACCATCGAGTGGATGCGGCTCTGCCGGTGCACGAGCACTCGGACGGCGTCGATGGGCTGGTCGAAGAGGTGGTGCGCCTCGATGACCTCGAGGCCCTTGTTCATGAGCGTGGCGCAGTCGATCGTGATCTTGGCGCCCATCGTCCACGTGGGGTGCGCGAGGGCCTGCGCCGCGGTGACGCCCTCGAGCTCCGCGCGCGTGCGCCCGTAGAAGGGGCCGCCCGAGCAGGTGAGCCAGATGCGGCGCACGCTGGACGGGCTCTCCCCCACCAGGCACTGGAAGATGGCGCTGTGCTCGGAGTCAACCGGAATGAGGCGGCCCTCACGGGCGAGCGGCATGATGAGGTCGCCGCCCACCACGATCGACTCCTTGTTGGCGTAGGCGAGCGTCTTGCCGGCCCTGAGCGCGGCGTAGCCCGCGTGCATGCCCGAGAAGCCCACGAGCGCGTTCACGACCACGTCGACGTCGTCGAGGGTCGCGAGCTCGGTGACGGCATCCGCGCCGGAGGCGAGGGAGCACCCCTCCGGCAGGCCGTCGAGCGCGCCGTCCGAGACGTGGGCCGGGTCGGCCACGGCCGCGTGGCGCACACCGAACTCGCGCGCCGCGGCCACGAGGGCGTCGGTCGAGGAGTTGACGCTCAGCGCGACGACGCGCAGGCGGTCGGGGTGGCGACGGCACACGTCGAGCGTCTGGGTGCCGATGGAGCCCGAGCACCCGAGGACGGCCACGCGCAGCGGCCGCGCGTTCTTCTCGCTCACAGCACACCTCCGAAGATCAGCAGGAACAGGGCCGCCATGCAGCCGAAGAGCATGGAGTCGGAGCGGTCGAGCAGCCCGCCGTGCCCCGGCATGAGGTTGCCGGAGTCCTTGACCCCCACGCCGCGCTTGAGCCGCGACTCGAAGAGGTCGCCCACCACGCCCGCCAGGCCCACGATCAGCCCGAGGACCACGGCGGTCGGCACGGTGAGCGCGTCGACGACGAACACGGCGAGGAGCACCCACACCACGACGGAGCCCACGAGCCCTCCGAAGAAGCCCTCGACGCTCTTGTTGGGCGAGATGCGGGGCACGAGCTTGTGCGAGCCGATCGCCGACCCCACGAAGTAGGCGAAGGCGTCGTTGGCCCAGATCGAGAGCATGACGCCGAAGGTCAGCAGGGCACCGTCGAGGCCCGGGTCGAACTGCCGGATGAGCACCACGCTCGAGAAGGACAGCGACGTGTAGAGCGGGCCGAACGCCGTGACGGCCACGTCGGCCACGCTCGCGCGCGGTGTGAAGACGTACCAGCACGCGCAGGCCATGAGCAGCACGAAGAGGACGACCGTGGCGGCGAGTATGCCGTGGGCGTAGATGGCCACCGGGAACGCGAGCGCGGCGAGAAGCCCGAGCGCGTCGTTGGGCATGCGCCCGCCCATGCGGCAGATGCGGAAGAACTCCGAGCAGCACAGCCACGCCTCGGCGGCGATGAGCGCCGTGGTGGCCAGCGGCCCGGCGAGGACGCAGACCAGGGTCGCGACCGCGTAGATGGCACCAGAGGTGCTTCTCGTCAGCAGGCGCTCCGCCGAGCTGCGGGCGCGCTGACCGCGCAGGTCGCCGGCGGCGCGGGCGTCGGCCTTGGCGTCGCGGCGGTCCTCGAGGCGGTCGATCTGGCGGTCGAGGCCCTCGCCGGGCGCCTCGTCGTGGCTGCGCGAGGAGTCGCTCACGCGCCGCTCACTCCCCCGAAGCGGCGCGAGCGCCGCTGGAACGCCACGACGGCGCGCAGGTAGTCCCAGCGGTCGAAGTCCGGCCAGAGGGTGTCAGTGACGTAGAACTCGGTGTAGGCGAGCTGCCAGAGCAGGTAGTTGGAGAGCCTGAGCTCGCCGGAGGTGCGGATCAGCAGGTCGGGGTCGGGCAGACCCGCCGTGTAGAGGCGATCGCCCACGAGCTCCTCGTCGACGTCGGCGGGGGCGAGCCGGCCGGCGGCGACCTCCTCGGCGATCATGCGCGCCGCCCGAACGATCTCGGCGCGGGCGCCGTAGTTGACGGCGAGCGCGAAGGTCATGCCCGTGTGGTCGGCGGTCTCGTCGAGGCCCTGCTGGAACACCTTGCGCGTGCGCTCGGGCAGCGCCGTGAGGTCGCCGAGGAAGCGCAGGCGCACGTTCTCCTGGTGGAAGAGCGGCAGCTCCTTCACAAGCGTGGTGGCGAAGAGGTGCATGAGCAGGTCGACCTCGCGCTGCGGGCGGCGCCAGTTCTCCGTGGAGAAGGCGTAGACCGAGAAGGCGTCGAGGCCCAGGCGCACGCTCGTGGTCACGGCCTCGCGCAGCGCGTCGACGCCGGCCACGTGACCGCGGGAGCGGTCGAGGCCGCGCGCCTCGGCCCAGCGGCCGTTGCCGTCCATGATGATGGAGACGTGGGAGGGCATGCGCGCGAGGTCGAGGTCGGCCAGAGAGACGTCGGCCGGGGCATCGGCGTAGTAGGCGGCCAGCTTGTTGGTGTCTATCCGCACGCCTAGATCTCCATGACCTCGGCGGTCTTGGCCTTCAGCAGCTCCTCGACCTGCGCGACGTAGGTGTCCGTGAGCTTCTGGACGGCCTTCTTCTCGCGGGACTGCTCGTCCTCGGGCAGCTCCTCGTCGCGCTCGATGCGGCCGTTGGCGTCGCGCCGGACGTTGCGGATGGCCACACGGGCCTCCTCGGCGATCTTGGCGCACTCCTTGGCGAGCTCGCGGCGACGCTCCTCGGTGGGCTTGGGGAACGGCAGACGGATGCAGGCGCCGTCGTTGGAGGGGGTGATGCCGAGGTCGGAGCCCTCGATGGCCTTCTCGATGGCGCGCAGCGCGCTCTTGTCCCACGGCTCGACCACGAGCATGGAGGCCTCGGGGACCTTGACGCCGGCGAGCTGGGTGATGGGCGTAGGCTGACCGTAGTAGTCGACCGTGATGGGGTCGAGGATGTGCGGGTTGGCGCGCCCGGTGCGCACGCGCGCGAGGTTGCTCTTGAGGGCCTCGACGCACTTCTCCATGGAGCGCTTGGCCTTGTCGGTGTGCTGGCTCATCTAGTCCTCCTCGACGACGGTGGTCCCGACGCTCTCGCCGCGCACGGCGCTCAGGAAGACGCCGGGACGGTTGATGTCGAAGACCATGATGGGCATGTGGTTGTCGTGGCACAGCGCGGTGGCCGTGGCGTCCATGACCTTGAGGTCGCGGCTCAGCACCTCGCGGTAGGAGATCTGGTCGAAGCGACGGGCGTCCGGGTGGGTCTTGGGGTCGGCGTCGTAGATGCCGTCGACGTTGGTGGCCTTCATCAGCACCTCGGCGCCGATCTCGCAGGCGCGCAGCGCGGCCGCCGTGTCGGTGGTGAAGTAGGGGTTGCCGGTCCCGGCGGCGAAGATGGTGATGCGGCCCTTCTCGAGGTGGCGGATCGCGCGGCGGCGGATGTAGGGCTCGGCCACCTGGCGCATCTCGATGGCACTCATCACGCGGCAGTCCATGCCGGCCTTCTCGAAGCAGTCCTGCAGCGAGAGCGAGTTGATCACGGTGGCGAGCATGCCCATGTTGTCGCCCTGCGCGCGGTCCATGCCCGCCGCGGCGCCGGACAGGCCCCGGAAGATGTTGCCGCCGCCCACGACGACGGCCACCTGCACGCCCGCCTCCCAGACGGGCTTGATCTCGGCCGCGAGGCGCTCGGGCACGGCGGGGTCTATGCCGTAGGAGCGCTCCCCCATCAGGGCCTCGCCGGAGAGCTTCAGCAGCACGCGACCATATCTCATCTCAGACAAGCCTACCTCCACTCCTCGAGCCCGCGGGCCTCCGCGGGCGCTTGCGTATCGTCGTTTGCTCCAGGAGATTCTAGCAGAGCGCACGCGGGGCGCCCCGGGGCGTCCGCGAGCGCGCCGTCGGCGCACACGAAAGGGGCCGGAGGGTTGCGACCCACCGGCCCCTGCTCGAAGCTCGCGTGCCGAGGCTACGCGTTCTCGCCGAAGGTGTAGCGGACGAAGCTCATGACCTCGATGTCGTCGCCGAGGGACTTGCCCACGTTCTTGGCGAGCTGGCCGATGGTCACGGAGCTGTCCTTCACGAACTCCTGCTCGGTGAGGACGCTCTCCTTGAAGTACTTCTCGAGGCGACCCGAGGCCATCTTCTCCTGGATGGCCTCGGGCTTGCCGGACTCGGCGGCCTGCGCCTTGTAGATGGAGAGCTCGTGCTCGACGACGTCGGCCGGGACGTCGTCGCGGCGGGCGGCCACGGGCGCGGCGGCCGCGACCTGCATGGCCACGTCGTGCGCGAAGGTCTTGAACTCGTCGGCCTGGGCGGTCTCGGCCTTGCCGAGCTTGAAGGTCACGATGTCGGCGAGCTTGCCGCCCAGGTGGACGTAGCTGCCCAGGGCGCCGTCGGCGGCGCTCACGCGCTGGAAGCGGGCGATCTTCATGTTCTCGCCGATGACGTGGATCATCTCGGTGAGCTCGGCCTCCACGGTGGACTCGCCCATCGCGCAGGCCTTGAGGGCGTCCACGTCGGCCGGGTCGTTCTCGGCGACGACCTGGGCGAGCTGCAGCGCGAAGCCAGTGAACTTGGGGTTGGTGCCCACGAAGTCGGTCTCGCAGGTGAGCTCCAGGATGGCGCCGAGCTTGGCGTCCTCGGAGACGTAGGTGGCGATGGTGCCCTCGTTGGTGTCGCGGCCGGCGCGCTTGACGGCCTTGGCGACGCCCATGGTGCGGAGGATGTCGACGGCCTTCTCGATGTCGCCCTCGGCCTCGACGAGGGCCTTCTTGCACTCCATCATCGGGGAGTCGGTCATCTCGCGGAGCTGCTTGACGAGGGCGGCGGTAACCTGAGCCATGGTTTCTCCTTCTCTGGTGGTGGGGTCGTTACTCGGCGGCCGGGGCGTCGGCGGGAGCGGCCTCGACGACCGGCTCGGTGGTGCCGGCGGCCATCTCGGCGGCCGTGATCTGCTCCTTGCCGGTGCCGGCAAGCACGGCGTCGGCGGCCAGCTCGCTCATCAGCGAGACGGAGCGGATGGCGTCGTCGTTGGCGGGCACGCCGTAGTCGACGACGTCGGGGTCGGAGTTGGTGTCGAGCAGGCCCACCACGGGGATGTGCAGGCGGTTGGCCTCGCGGATGGCGATCTCCTCGCGCTTGGTGTCGATGACGAAGATGGCCTGCGGCAGGGCGGTCATGCTGCGGACGCCGCCGAGGTTCTTCTGGAGCTTCTCGAGCTCCTTGGTGAGAAGCGCCTGCTCCTTCTTGGGCAGGGTGGCCATGCGGCCGTCCTCGACCATGGCCTCGAGCTCCTCCATGCGGTTGATGCGGGAGCGCATGGTCACGAAGTTGGTGAGCATGCCGCCGAGCCAGCGCTGGTTGATGTAGGGCATGCCGCAGCGCTCGGCCTGGGCCGCGACGCTCTCCTGGGCCTGCTTCTTGGTGCCCACGAACAGGATGGTGCCGCCCTTGGCCGCGGTCTCCTTGAGGAAGGTGTAGGCGCGGTCGGCGCCGATCATGGTCTGCTTGAGGTCGAGGATGTAGATGCCGTTGCGCTCGCCGAAGATGTACGGCTTCATCTTGGGGTTCCAGCGGCGCGTCTGGTGGCCGTAGTGGCAGCCGGCGTCGAGCAGGGTCTGGATGGTGATCTTAGCCATGGTAACCTCCTGTGGTTGTTCCTCCGCGCGAGGTCATCCCCGGTTCACCACCCGCGGACTGGCTAGAGATTCGCGGGCACCACGGCGGTCGGGTCGTCGCGCGTGCGTGATGGTGCCGCGCTGGCGCGCGACATGCCGTGCCCTTGCACAGCAGCTGAACAGTATAGCCGCACCTGCGCCGTTCCGACAAGCGTCAACCAAAAGAAATGGGCAGGTTGTGGACCGTCCCCGGACGCCTACGCGCGCGGATGGGCGTCCTGGGCGGCGCGCCGGAGGCGCTCGACCGAGAGGTGGGTGTAGATCTGGGTGGTCGCGAGGCTCTCGTGCCCCAGGAGCTCCTGGACGCTGCGCAGGTCGGCGCCCCCGCCGAGCAGCTCGGTGGCGAACGTGTGGCGCAGCGCGTGGGGCGTGAGCGAGGGGTCGAGCCCGGCCTGGGCCACCCGTCGCGCGAACCGGGCGCGCAGGGCGTCCGTGGACATGGGGTTGCCCCGCGCGGAGAGCAGCAGCGCGTCGCAGGGCCGATCCGCGCGCGCGAGCGCCGGCCGGCCGAGCTCGAGGTAGCGGCACACGCGCGCGAGCGCCGCGGGGTAGACGAGCACCAGGCGCTCCTTCGACCCCTTGCCGAAGAGGCGCGCCTGCC